>JAAYAO010000530.1 GCA_012719335.1 Propionibacterium sp.
CCGCTGCTGGCCGGCTTCCTCACCCGGACGCTCGGGGAACGGGCCCGGGGCCGGGATTGGTACGAGCAGAAGTTCCTGCCCCGGATCGGCCCGTGGGCCCTGTACGGCCTGCTGTTCACCATCGTCCTGCTGTTCGCCCTGCAGGGGGACGCGATCACCTCCCGACCCTGGGATGTGGCCCGGATGGCCGTCCCGTTGCTGGCCTACTTCGTGTTGATGTTCCTGGTGTCGTTCCTGATCTCCAAGGCGGTCGGCCTGAACTACGCGAAATCCACCACCGTGGCCTTCACCGCCTCGGGCAACAACTTCGAGCTGGCCATCGCGGTGGCGATCGGCACCTTCGGCATCACCTCGGGTCAGGCCCTGGCCGGCGTGGTCGGGCCGTTGATCGAGGTGCCGGTGCTGGTCGGCCTGGTCTACGTCGCCCTGTGGGCCGGCCGCAAACTCTTCCCCAACGACCCCACCGTTCCCCGCCCCGCGGGCGGCACCGACCACCACACCACCGGAGGAACCCGATGACCGGCATCCCCACCGTCCTGTTCGTCTGCGTCAAGAACGGCGGCAAATCGCAGATGGCCGCCGCCCTGATGCGCCACCATGCCGGCGACACGGTCGAGGTGCATTCGGCCGGCACCAAACCTGGGTCGAGCATCAACGCACTGTCGGCCGAGGTGATCGCCGAAGCCGGCGGCGACATGTCGGGCGAAACCCCGCGCGCGATCGACCCCGAACTGCTGCGCCGAGCCGACCGGGTGATCGTGCTGGGCGACGAGGCGCGCGTCGAAGCGGTCGACGGGATGCGGGCCGAAATCGAAACCTGGATCACCGACGAGCCCTCCGAACGCGGCATCGAGGGCATCGAGCGGATGCGGCTGGTGCGCGACGACATCGTCCAACGGGTGCGCGCGCTCCGCGACGAACTGCGGAGCTGACCCGGGCGTGACCGGCCGACCCCACCCCTCATCGACCGAAGCCGTACCCGCGTCCGAGGCCGCCACGGCCCCCGGCGCGTCCGATCGTCCCCGCGGCGGCCTGGCCGCGCTGTGCATCGCGGTCACCACGAGTTGGGGGCTGCTCTACTACTCCCTGCCCGTCGCGGTGGCCCCGATGTCGCACGACACGGGCTGGAGCGAGACCGTGATCACCGGTGCCCTCACCGCCGGACTGATGGTCTCGGCCCTGGTCGGGATCCGGGTCGGCCGGATGCTCGACCACCGCGGCCCCCGACAGGTGATGACCGGCGGGGCGATCATCGGGGTGTTGGCCATGTTGCTGGTCGCCTGGTCGCCGAACCTGGCCGTGTTCTACCTGGCCTGGTTGCTGGCCGGCCTGGCCCAATCGGCCACCTTGTACACCCCCGCCTTCGCGGTGATCACCCGCTGGTACGGGCCCCACCGGGTCGCTCCGCTGACCACGCTCACCCTGGTCGCGGGCCTGGCGTCCACCATCTATGCCCCGATCGTGGCGTTTCTGATCGATCGTCTCGGCTGGCAGACGAGCTACCTGGTGATCGCCGCCGTCCTGGCCATGATCACCGTGCCTCTGCACGCACTGTTCCTCAACCGCGACTGGGCCGACACCCCGCAGCAGCCCCGCAGCCACGAGCACACCGGACGGGAGGTGCGCGCGATCACCCGATCCCGCCGGTTCATCGTCCTGCAGATCGCGATGGCGCTGGCCACCTTCACCCTGCTGGCGGTCACCATCAACGTGATTCCGTTGCTGCTGGAACGCGACCTGAGCTACGCCCTGGCCGCCCTCGCCCTGGGCCTGCTGGGCGCGGGGCAGGTGATCGGACGGATCGGCTACCCGACGCTGGCCGCCCGCACCGCACCGCGCACCCGCACCGCGCTGCTGCTGGGTGCGGCCGCGATCAGCCTGTGGGCGCTGGCCCTCACCCCGGGCCCGGCCTGGCTGCTGATCACCGTGGCCGTGCTGGCCGGGGCGGCCCGTGGTTGCCACACCCTGCTGCAGGCCACGGCCGTCTCCGACCGCTGGGGGATCGAGAACTTCGGCGCGCTCAACGGCGCCTTCAGCGCACCGATGACCTTCGTCGGCGCCCTGGCGCCGGTGGCCGGGCCGGCCCTGGCCGGGCTGCTCGGCGGCTACCCGGCAATGGCGGTCGCGATGGCGGCGCTGTTGACCGTGGCGGTGCTGCTCGCGGCCCGGGAGGTCTGAACACCTCGATCGCGCCCTCGGCCCACGGTCGCCCCGGACGCGGCGTCCCCTCCACCCGGGGGATGACATCGAATCCGGTCCGCGGCCCGACGTCAGGATGCCGTGAAGTCCGTAGGTTCGTCGGTGTAGTGAACCGAAAGGACTTCCGATGAACTCCGAAACCACCCGGGCCGCCGTCCGCGGTACCGGCCTGACCAAGATCTACGGCTCCGGCGACGCCGAGGTGCGCGCCCTGGACGGGGTGGACGTGGCCTTCGGCGCCCGGATGTTCTCCGCGATCATGGGTCCGTCCGGGTCGGGCAAATCGACCCTGCTGCATGTGCTGGCCGGGGTGGACGACGTCACCTCCGGCGAGGTCGTGCTGGGCGACACCATGCTGACCGGGGCCTCCGACAAACACCTCACCCTGTTGCGACGCGAGCGGGTCGGATTCGTGTTTCAGTCGTTCAACCTGCTGCCGATGTACACCGCCGAGCAGAACATCCTGCTGCCGCTGGACCTGGCCGGGGCGAAACCCGATCGGGCCTGGTTCGACCAACTCATCGGGGTGCTGCAGTTGGGGGACCGGCTCACCCATCTGCCGTCCGAACTGTCCGGCGGGCAGC
>JAAYAO010000531.1 GCA_012719335.1 Propionibacterium sp.
CCGAATGCGCCTACCTCGGTGACCGTCGCTACGAGGACGTCTTCGGCGCCCAACGCGCCGGCATGCAGGGCTGGTGGTTCCCGCACGACGGCTTGCCACCCGATCAGATCGTCGAGGTCGACGTCACCCCCGAGGTCACCCTCACCGAACCCGACCAGGTGATCGGCTTCTTCGCCTGACCGGTTGCGCATGTTGCCCCTGGCCGCACGCAGTCGCCGGTTGACCCGCTACCTCAGTTGCCGGGGCCGTCGGCCTCGGCGCCCTCGTACATCTGCTCGATCAGGTCGGAGTACTTCTCCTCCACCGCGCCGCGGCGGATCTTGAGGCTCGGGGTGACCTCGTCGTCGTCCACGGTCAGTTCCTGGTCGAGGATGGTGAACTTCTTGATGGTCTCCCAGCGCTCCAAGCGCTGATTGGCCCGCTCGATGTAGTGGTTCAGCATCCGGCGGGTGTGCTCCAACTGGGTCAACTCGGAGTAGGGCATCCCCTGGTATCCCTTGCCGTCACCCCAGCCGGCGATCGCGTCCGGATCGAGCACCACCAGCGCCGAGATGTACTTGCGGCCCTCACCGGTGACGACCGCCTGGGAGATGTAGGGGCAGTTCGCCAGGATCGCGCCCTCCACCTTCTGCGGGGCGACGAACTTGCCGCCGGAGGTCTTGATCAGGTCCTTCTTGCGGTCGGTGATCCGCAGGTTGCCCAGGTCGTCCAACTCACCGATGTCACCGGTGTGGAACCAGCCGTCCTCGGTGAAGGATTCGGCGGTGGCCTCGGGCAGGTTCTCGTAGCCGGCGGTGACGCCGGGGCCGCGCACCAGGATCTCGCCGTCCTCGGCGATCTTGGTTTCGGTGCCCGGCAGCACCGGGCCGACGGTGCCCAGCGCGGGCTTGCGGTAGTCGTTCAGGAAGGTGATCGCACCGGTCTCGGTCAGGCCGTAGCCCTCGATCAGGTTGATCCCGGCGGCCCAGAACCAGCGCTGCACCTGGGCGTTCAGCTTCGCCGAGCCGGACACGAAGAACTTCACCCGGCCACCCATCCGGGCCTTCAGCTTCGAGAACACCAACTTGTCGTAGAGAGCGTAGCGGGCGGCGAGCAGCGGCGGCACCTTCTTGCCGGCCACCCGGTACGGGATGGTCTTCATGCCGGTGGAGAAGGCCCGGCGGGCGATCAGCGACTTGACGCCCGAGGAGTTGCCGATCATCACCGCGTTGCGGACCTTCTCGAAGATCCGGGGAGCGCCGGCCATCACCGTGGGCCGGATCTCACCGAGACCCTGGACGATCCGGGTCAGGTCGCCGTCCACCGCGGTGAGCATGCCCGAGGACAGCCAGATCGTGATCAGGCACTTGCCGAACACGTGCGACAGCGGCAGCCACATGAAGTGGACGTCTTCCTCGGTGATGATGCCGAGTTCCTTGACGCCCTCGCCCTCGTAGGCCCACACGCTGTGGTTGAGCCGCACACCCTTGGGGCGTCCGGTGGTGCCGGAGGTGTAGATCAGGGTGGACAGGGAGTCGTGGTTGGTCGAGTTGATCGCCTCGTCCACCACCCCCGGGTTGTCCTTGAGGTAGGCCCGGCCGAGTTCGCGCAGTTCTTCCCAACTGTGCACCATGTCGTGGTCGTGGGTGCCGTCGATCTGCACGATGGCCTGCACGTTGTGGTGCTCGGCCTGGGCCAGCACCTTGTCGCTCTGTTCGGCGTCCTCGGCGATCACCAGCTTCACCCCGGCGTCGGACAGGATGTAGGCGACGTCCTCACCCTTGGTGGTCGGGTAGACCGTGGTGGTGGCGGCCGCTGCGCACATCACCCCGAGGTCGGCCATGATCCATTCCATCCGGGTGCTGGACGCGATGGCCACCCGGTCCTCGTGCTCCACGCCGAGCGAGATCAGCCCGGCGGCGATCTCGTGGGCATACTCCTCGACCTCCAGCCAGGTCAGCGACAGCCAGGCATCGTCCGGCCCCCGATACTTCAGCGCTTCCTTCGTCTGTGACTGGGCGACCCGACGACGCAGCATCTCCCCCACCGAGGGGGCGCTGTCCGCCATCAACTGATCGAGGGTCCGGGACATGTGGCTCTCTCCTTATGCGCAGATTCCGCACGATCCTAGTGTGATTGCCGACATAACGGCAGGGTTTCGTCCAGATCTTTCCGAAAAGGTTGAACCCTCAACAGTTGTCCGATAAAGTGGGGCCATGCCCGAACGTATCCAAGCCCGTTGGCTCTCCCAGGAGCAGCAGCAGATCTGGCGGACCTACCTGCTCGGTTCGGCCCGAGTCAGTGAGCGCTTGGACGCCGACCTGCGTCCCTACGGCATCGACCTGGGCGAGTACGAGATCCTGGTCTGCCTGGAGGAATCCCCCGACCGCCGCATGCGGATGTCGGAGCTGGCCGACAGCGTGCACCAGTCGCGTTCCCGACTGACCCACACCGTGGCGCGGATGGAGAAATCGGGGCTGGTCGTCCGCCAGTCCTGCCCCACCGACCGGCGCGGAGTGTGGGCGCAACTGACCGACAAGGGCTTCGAACTGCTCAGTTCGGCGGCCCCCCACCACGTCG
>JAAYAO010000532.1 GCA_012719335.1 Propionibacterium sp.
GAGCGGCGGCCATTATGGCTTCGGCGTCGCTCATGCTTGCGTTTTCGGTCAACGCGACGGCGCCAAGGGACGTCGGCGTGCCAGATGGGCAGGCGCGGGCACCCGCAACCAAGTCCGCTACCGGCGGAGCGGGCGTGACCCCCGGGGAATCAGCCCTTCAGCTTGGCGAGCTTGGCGACCACCTGAGCGCCGGTCGGGTTGGTCATCGTGGTGCCGTCGGAGAACTCGACGGTGGGCACGACCCGGTTGCCGCCGTTGATCGTGCGAACCTTCTCGGCGGCTGCCTCGTCGCGGTCGACGTCGATCTCGTTCCACACCACGCCGCGTTCGGCCAGTGACTCGGTGAGCGAGGCGCAGAACGGGCACCAGTCGGTCACATACAGGGTCAGGTCGCTCATGGGCAGGCAGCTTAGCCGCGCGAGCGCGGCCGGTGCGCACCGTTCCGCAACTGTCGGTGCGGGTGTCTATGGTTACTGGCATGCGTCGCGACCCCGAACACCTCCTGGCTGCGCTCGACCCCGAGCAACAGCAGGTGGCCCGTGCCCTGACCGGGCCCGTGGTGGTGATCGCCGGCGCCGGAACCGGAAAGACCCGGGCGATCACGCACCGGATCGCCTACGGGGTGGCGACCGGCACCTACGCGCCACGCAATGTGCTCGCGCTCACCTTCACCACGCGCGCCGCCGGCGAACTGCGCTCCCGGCTGAGCGAGCTGGGGGCGCCCGGGGTGCAGGCCCGCACCTTCCACTCCGCGGCGTTGCGCCAGGCCCAGTACTTCTGGCCGCGGATCCACGGCGGCGAGCTGCCACCGGTGCTGGACAATCCCTACCGGCTGGTGGCCGGAGCCGCCCAGCGACTCGGCCTGGACGCCGAGACCGCCCTGGTGCGCGATCTGCTGGGTGAGATCAGTTGGGCGAAGGTCAACAATGCCGACCCGGAGCGATACCCGGCGCTGGCCCGCGCCCAGGGACGCGAACTGGCCTCGGCCGATCCCGAATCGGTGGCCCGGGTGTTCACCGCCTACGAGGACGCGAAACGCGAGGCCGGCCGGATCGACTTCGACGACATCCTGTTGTGCACCGCGGCCCTGCTGGCCGAATCCGAGCAGGTGGCCGCCGAGTTCCGCCGCAACTACCGGCACCTGGTGGTCGACGAGTACCAGGACACCTCGCCCCTGCAGCAACGCCTGATCGAACTGTGGCGTGGGCCCAGCGAGGAGCTGTGCGTGGTGGGGGATCCGGCCCAGACGATCCACACCTTCGCCGGGGCCCGGGCCGACTACCTGACCGACTTCACCCGCCGCCACCCCGACGCCACCGTGGTGCGGTTGCACCGCGACTACCGCTCCACCCCCCAGGTGGTGCAGGTGGCGAACCGGTTGAACCATGCCGCCGGAGTGCTGTCGGGGGTGCAACTGATCGCCCAGCAGCCCGCCGGGCCGGCACCGATCTTCACCGAAGCCCCGGACGAGGCGGCCGAGGCCGCGGCGGTCGCCGACTGGTTGAAACAACGCCACGAAGCCGGGGTGGAGTTGCGCGAGATGGCGGTGCTGTTTCGCATCAACGCCCAGTCACCGGCCTACGAACAGGCCCTCAGCGAGCGTGGCCTCAGCTATGTGGTGCGCGGCGGGGAACGGTTCTACGAACGCGCCGAGGTGCGCCAGGGCCTGGGGGCGTTGCGCGGCGAGGCCCGCAACGGCGCGGTGCTCGGCGACATCGTGCCGGACGACCCGGTGCAGCGCGCGGTCGCGGTACTGCGGGCGATCGGGTGGACCGAGGAACCCCCGTCCGGCTCGGGGGCGGTACGGGAGCGATGGGAATCGTGGGCGGCACTGGCCGCCGCGGTCGAGGACCTGGCCAAGGCCGACCCGGCCGCCGACTTCGCCCTGCTGATCGGTCGGCTGGAGGATCGCGCCGCCGACCAACACGTCCCCCAGGCCCACGGGGTCACCCTGGGCACCCTGCATTCGGCCAAGGGCCTGGAATGGGATGCGGTTGCCCTGGTCGGGGTGCACGAGGGGTCGGTGCCGTTCGTGCTGGCCCAGACCCCGGCCGAGATCGCCGAGGAACGCCGCCTGCTGTACGTCGGGGTCACCCGGGCTCGTCGCGACCTGTGGATCTCGTGGTCGGCCACCCGTTCCGGCGGGGGACGGCGACGCTCGGCCAGCCGGTTCCTCGACGGTATCCGGCCGAGCACCGCCCGCGCCGCCGGCGCGGCCCGTCCCCGCAAACAACGTCGCCGCGGTACCGCCCTGTCGGCCACCTGCCGCACCTGCGGTACCCGCCTGCTGGACGCCGCCGAACGCAAGGTCGGCCGGTGCTCCGACTGCCCACCGACCTACGACGACAACACCCTCGCGCTGCTGAAGGAATGGCGCCGGCAGGAGGCCGCCGAACTGCGCCAGCCCGCCTACTGCGTGTTCACCGACGCCACCCTGATCGCGATCGCGGAGGCGAAACCGACCGACGACCGGGCACTGCGCAAGATCCACGGCATCGGGGCCACCAAGGCCGAACGCTACGGCGAAATCGTGCTCACCCTGCTGTCTTCGGGAACCCTGCCCGAGGCCGAATGAGACCCGATCACGACCGATTGCAATAAATCAGTTGCGCCCCGGGCACAGGGGTCTCTACGGTATGAGGCGTCCTTGTGGCTTCGCAGGGCGAATGACGAACAGATGTGAGGAGGGGCTGACCATGGTTGATCACACCA
>JAAYAO010000533.1 GCA_012719335.1 Propionibacterium sp.
GGCTCCGGCACCTTGTCGGGTTCGGCGAGCAGCCACAGCAGAACGTGGGTGTCGAGCAGGTACCTCATTCCCACCGGGCCAGTTCGTCCTCGGGCAGAGGTGCGTCGAAATCGTCCGGCACCTCGAACTGCATCACTCCGAAGGTGCGCCTCGTCCGTTCGATGGGGACGAGCCGGGCCACGGGTACCCGATTGCGGGCAATGACGATCTCCTCGCCCCGCTCGACGGCCTCGAGCAACCGGGAGAGATGTGTCTTCGCCTCGTGTACGTTCACCACCTCGGTCATACGCCCAGCCTACTTAGTCAACCTGGGTTGGTCCATGTGGTACCGCGGTGATCGTGGATGGTTGTGCCGCCCTGGGCGGCACAACCATCCACAATGTCGGGGACTGGAGGGCAGGGAAGAAAGAAAACCCCCGGCGGGCGGGGGTTTCGGTGTTGCGATTTCGGGTTGGTGGGCCTAACTGGACTTGAACCAGTGACCTCTGCCTTATCAGGGCAGCGCTCTAACCGTCTGAGCTATAGGCCCGGGAGGTGCTCCCGGAGGTGCAACGACGAGTCACTTTACTGCATCGCCGTTGCTCGCTCCAAATCGAATCGATCAGTCCTCGGCGAGGGTCACCTCGAGACCGCCCAACAGGGACGCGGCCAGGTTGTAGAGGAAGGCGGCCAGGGTGCCGATGGCGGTCATCAGCACCACATTCAGCACTCCGACCACCAGGGTGAACCCGGCGACCCGGCGGGCGGTGAGCCAGTCCTCGATCCGGAAGGCGTTGGTGTCACCGGGGGCGGCCAACACCTGGCCGACGATCTCGTTGATCGCCTCGAACACACCCGAGGAGCTGATCACGCTGTACAGCAACATCACCGCGGCGAGGCTGGCGATCATGAAGGCGATCGCGAACAGGAAGGTGGTCTTCATCACCGACCAGGGGTCGAACTTCGCCAGCCGCAACCGGGCCTTGCGGGTGCGGTGCGTGGACGGGTTGCCCACCACCCGCTTCACGGTGGCGGCCACCGCGGCGGCGGTCGACTTCTGCTCGGTGTCCCCGGCCCTGGTCGCTGCCGTGGCGTCCCCGGTGGTGGTGGTCGCCTCCTTGGCGTCGGTACCGGTCAGCACTCGGGTGTCCGCCTCGGCGGCGTCGGTGGCCGCCACCTCGGTGCTCTTCTTGTCCTCACCCAACACCTGGGCGGTGCTGAGTCGGGACGAGCCGGGCTTGTCGGCACCCATCGCGGGGGCCGCCGCGGGCGCGTCGGGCTTCGAACCGGCAGCAGCCGCCGTCACCGCGGCACCGGCGGTCGCCCCGCCGGCAGCGGCAGCCGCCCGGGCACTGGCCTTGTTGCGCGGGCCCTTGTGCACCGGCTGATTCGGCCGCGGCTTGTCG
The DNA here is from genome assembly GCA_012719335.1 of Propionibacterium sp. Lineage (GTDB taxonomy): Bacteria > Actinomycetota > Actinomycetes > Propionibacteriales > Propionibacteriaceae > JAAYAO01. The sequence goes on from JAAYAO010000533.1 coordinate 1,386, forward strand.
GTGCCGGCTGCGTCCTTGGCACCGGCTCCGGGCTCGGGGGCGGCCGGCTTGGTCGCCATCGATGCCTTGTCGGTACCGGGCTTATCGCCACCGGGCTTATCGGTACCGGGCGTGACGGCACCGGGCTTATCCATACCGGGCTTGGCGGCAGCGGACGGGTCGGGCTTTTTCGCAGTCTGCTCCCCCGGCTTGCCCGTGGCCGCCGTGGCGGCGTCGGGCGTGGTGGTGGGTGCCGCGGGCTTACCGGCATCGCGTTGGGCTGGTGCGGGTTGGCCGGCCGGGGTACCGCTCGCGCCGGGCTGGTCGGCACCCGGCTTCGGCGCGCCCGGGCCGGTGGCCGGCTGCGGTGCGGCCGGGCTCGCCGGCTTCGCGCCCCGACCGGCGGCAGGTTGCGGCGCGGATCCGGCCGCGGGGGCGTCCGGGCCCTGCTTCGTAGGGGACGGACCGGGCCGGGGGGTGGCTCCGCCGGCGGGTTGGGCCGGGGCCCCGGGGCCGTCGGTTTTCGCCGGAACCGGTGCCGGCCCGGCGTCATCACGAGGAGCGGCCGCCGGACGCACCTGCGCCGGCGGGGTGGCCATCACCGGAGGTTGCGATGGCGGAGCCACCTGACGTACCGGCTGGTCGCCGGTTACCGCAGGTTGGACGATCGTGTCGTCGTCACCGCCGCCGCTGTTCGAGTGGTCAGTCACTGAGTTCCTCCTCGCCGTGGACACCACCGGCGCCCGGGTCGGTTACGGTCACGCTACCGGCTTCGACCGCATCATTCTGCTCGGTTCCGGCCTCGGTCGCATCTTCGGCCCCGGATTCGGTGTCGGATTCGGGGCTGTCGGCCCCGTTCTCCTCCTCCTGGGTTTCCGGATTGACCGCGATCAGACTCACCGCGTCGTCCCCGCGCACCCCGACGAATTTCACGCCCATCGTGTCGCGGCCCTGCACCGGCACCTCGGCGACCGCGCTGCGGGTCACCTGCCCGGACAGTTTGATCGCCAGCACCTCGTCGCTCTCGACCACGATCAGGCCACCGACCAGGGAGCCGCGGCCCTCGTTGAGCTTCATCGCCTTGATGCCCAGGCCACCCCGCTTCTGTTCCCGGTAGTCACTGACCCGGGTGCGTTTGGCGTAGCCACCGTCGGTGACGGTGAAGACGAACCGTTCGTCCTCGGGCGTGCGGTTGTCGATCACCGCCATCGACAACAACTCGTCGCCGGCGCGGAACTCCATGCCCTTCACCCCGGCGGTCGCCCGGCCCATCGGACGCACCTGCGCGTCGTCGAGGTGGAAGCGGATCGCCTGGCCCTTGCGCGACACCAACAGCGCGTCACTCTCCGGCCCGCACAGGCCGGCACCGATCACCTCGTCGCCGTCGGCCAGGTTGATCGCGATCACCCCGGCCTGCCGCGGCGAGTCGTACAGCGACAGGTCGGTCTTCTTGACCTTGCCCTGCTTGGTCGCCAACAGCAGGTACGGGGCGTCCTGGTAGGTGCGCAGGGTCAGCACCTGGGCGATGTGCTCGTCGGGCTGGAAGCTGAGCAACCCGGCGACGTGACCACCGCGGGCGTCCCGGCCGGCCTCGGGCAACTGCCACACCTTGGTGCGGTACACCCGGCCCTGGTTGGTGAAGAACAACACCCAGTCGTGGTTGCTGGTGGTGAAGAGGTGTTCGACGGTGTCGTCGGTGCGCAGGGACGCGCCCCGCACCCCCTTGCCGCCGCGCTTCTGCACCCGGTACGAATCCGATCGGGTGCGCTTGGCGTAGCCGCCGTGGGTGATGGTGACCACCATGTCGAAGTCCGGGATCAGATCCTCCTCGGACATGTCCCCGTCAGCGGCGATGATCCGGGTCTTGCGTTCCGAACCGTACTTGTCGACGATCTCGGTGAGTTCGTCGGCGATGATCTGCCGCTGCCGGCCCTCGTCGGCCAGGATCGCCTGCAGATCAGCGATCCGGCGTTCGATCTCGGCCAGGGTGTCCATGATCTTCTGACGTTCCAGCGCGGCCAACCGGCGCAACTGCATGTCCAGGATCGCGGTGGCCTGGATGTCGTCGATGTCCAGCAGCGCCTTCAGACCCTCCCGGGCCTCCTCGGTGGTGCGCGATCCGCGGATCAGCGCGATCACCTCGTCCAGGGCGTCCAGGGCCTTGACGTAGCCGCGGAACAGGTGGGCCTGCTCCTCGGCCTTGGCCAGCCGGAACCGGGTGCGGCGCTGGATGACCTCGATCTGGTGGGTCACCCAGTGGGTGATGAACTGATCCAACCGCAGGGTGCGTGGCACGTCGTCGACCAGGGCCAACATGTTGCAGCCGAAGGTGTCCTGCAACTGGGTGTGCTTGTAGAGGTTGTTCAGCACCACCCGGGGCTGGGCGTCGCGCTTCAGCACGATCGCCAGCCGCTGCCCGGTGCGGGCCGAGGTGTCGTCGCGGATGTCGGCGATGCCACCGATCCGGCCGGCGTTGACCAGTTCGGCGATCTTGGCGGCCAGGTTGTCCGGGTTGCACATGTAGGGCAACTCGGTGACCACCAGCGAGGTGCGACCGTTCTTGTCCTCCTCGATGTCGACCACCGCGCGCATCGTGACCGAACCGCGGCCGGTGCGGTAGGCGTCCTCGATGCCCTTGCGGCCGACGATCAGCGCACCCAACGGGAAGTCGGGGCCCTTGACCCGTTCGATCGCCGCTTCGAGCAGTTCGTCCTCGGTGGCCTCGGGGTGGGCCAGCGACCACAGCACCGCGTCGGCGACCTCACGCATGTTGTGGGTCGGGATGTTGGTGGCCATGCCGACCGCGATACCGGTCGACCCGTTCACCAGCAGGTTCGGGAACCGGGCCGGCAGCACCACCGGTTCGGTGTCGCGGTTGTCGTAGTTGGGCTTGAAGTCGACGGTGTCCTCTTCGATGTCGCGCACCATCTCCATGGCCAGCGGCGCCATCTTGCATTCGGTGTACCGCATCGCCGCGGCCGGGTCGTTGCCCGGGGACCCGAAGTTGCCCTGCCCCAACACCAACGGGGCCTTCATCACCCACGGCTGGGCCAACCGCACCAGGGTGTCGTAGATCGCCGAGTCACCGTGCGGGTGGTACAGACCCATCACCTCACCGACCACCCGCGAGCACTTGTTCCAGCCGCGGTCGGGCCGGTAGCCGCCGTCGAACATCGCGTAGAGGACGCGGCGGTGCACCGGCTTCAACCCGTCGCGGACGTCGGGCAGGGCGCGGCCGACGATCACGCTCATCGCGTAGTCGAGGTAGGCGTTCTGGATCTCGTCGTTGAGGTCGATCTCCTGGGTGCGCTCGGAACGCTCCCCCATGTCCAGGCCCTGCTCGTCGGCCTGTACCTGCTCGTCGGGAGCCTGGTCCTCGGCCGAGGTCGGGTCCTGCGGAATGTCAGTCATGCAA
>JAAYAO010000534.1 GCA_012719335.1 Propionibacterium sp.
ACCTTCCAGGCCGGGCAGTTCGGTAACCGGCAGCCGTACTCGATCGAGCAGGCGATCACCTTCACCATCGGCACCCAGGTGGTGCGGGCCCGCATCGACGCGGTCTACCGCGAGCCGGACGGGAGTTGGCTGGTGGTCGACTGGAAGACCCATCACCGTGAGGTCGCCGACCCGCACCAGTTGGCGATCTACCGGCTGGCCTGGGCCCGGGTGCAGGGCATCGAGGTCGACCGGGTGCGCGCCGGATTCCACTACGTGCGCACCGACAACCTGGTGATCCACGACGACCTGCCGAGTCGGGCCGAACTGGGCCAATGGTTGACCCGAACCGACCCGTCCCGCACCGACCGTCCGGTGGAGAACGCCGATGGCTAGGCTGACCGGGTGAGCAACTGGGCGTTCGGGAGCCTGCTGGACCGGGTCGACGAGCAACGGGAACAACCCGAGTGGGTGGCGGGCCTGTGGCACGACGATGCCCGGGTGCTGCAGGTCGGTGAGCGGGGCACGCTGCCGCTGACCGCCGAGGGGGCATTGCGGCTGATCCCGGTGTCGGGGGCCTACGATCCGCAGCGGCATTTCCTGCTGGGGGTGCGCGACGGGGTGCCGGTGTTCGCCGAGCAGGCCGTGCTGGACGAGGACGCGAAACCCCTGATCTTCCTGGGTCACCTGTTGGACGACGCCGACCGTGAGGTGGCCATCGTCGCCACCGCCCTGCTGGCCTGGCATGCGGCCGAGCAGCATTGTGGCCGGTGCGGGGCGGTCACCGAGTCGCATCGCGGCGGTTTCAGCCGGTACTGCACCAGTTGTCACTGCGACCACTTTCCGCGCCATGACCCGGCGGTGATCGTGGCCGTGGTCGACGACGACGACCGGATTCTGCTCGGCCATCACGTGAACTGGGACGAGCACCGGATGTCCCTGCTGGCCGGGTTCGTGGCGGTGGGGGAGTCCTTCGAACAGGCGGTGCACCGGGAGTTGGCCGAGGAGGCCGACCTCACCCTGGACGCGGTGCGCTACGTCGGCAGCCAACCCTGGCCCTTCCCACGCTCGCTGATGGTCGGGTTCGTCGCGCACTCGCCGACCACACACTTTCGGGTGGACGGCCGCGAGATCATCCGCGCCGAATGGTTCACCCGCGACCAGGTACACGCCCGGCTCGCCGAGGAAACCCTCAAACTGCCCGGCGGTTGGTCGATCGCCCACCGGATCATCCAGGACTGGCTGGCCGGCCGCTTGCCCGACCCGCGCACCTGAGCGGCGGGTAGCCTGAAGGGGTGTCCGATCATCGCCCGCCCCGTCGTCCCAGCTTCCAGGAACCCGCCGCGCTCGAAGCGCTGGCCGAACGCTCCGACCCCTTCGCCGAAATGCACGCCGCCCACGAGTCGGCCGCGATCCTGCTGCAGGCGGGCCAATCGGCCGACGACCCGGAGGTGACCCGGCGCCTGGTCGCGTTGGCCGAGGAGGTCGGGTTGCCGACCCTGGCCGACTTCTGGGCCAAACGACCGCCCCATTCGCTGCCCGGGGCGATGTACCGGCTCTACCTGTTGCGGGAATGGATGCGCACCGACCCCTACGCGGTGGCCCGCGAGTACGCCGCCGGAGTGCCGTTCACCGAACCGAACCATGCCGTCGCGGGCATCGAACCCCCCGGCCCCGACGAGGTGCGC
>JAAYAO010000535.1 GCA_012719335.1 Propionibacterium sp.
AAGGGTGCCGCCGCAGGCCGGATGCTGCTCTCGCTCATTGACGCCCACCTGGCCGACCAGTCCGCCCCGGACCCGCCACCCCGGCAGATCCTGCCCACCACCTTCCACGCTGGCCGGACCGTCGCCCCACCGCAGGATCGTCAGCGCAATCCGAAACCGGGATCCCGACCGACGTAGGCCATCAGGCGCACACCGGCCGTGGCCTCCGGGGACACGGCCACCGGTGGGCCGAACTGCCCGGTTTCGCGCAGTGCGTCTCCGAGGGTTTCCAATCCGGCGAGGTTGCGGGTTGCGTAGGCCTCGTCAAGAAGCACGTCATTGCCCTGGGAACGGGCCAGATCCCAGGTGTGCATGAAGATATCCGGCAGCAGGAAACCAGCGGTGGCCTGCGCGACGGTTCCCCCTTCGTCGGGGCCGGTGGTGAAGACGGCGTTCGCCTGCTCTGGATCGGCCAGCAGACCGCGGACCGCCTCGACGAAGGTGAACCAGGTGCCGGCGGGATCCGCCTGCAGATCGTGGGCGAGGCTCAGGTCAATGCCGGCATTGCGCAGGTTCACCGGGTACCAGGTGACCAGATGATTAACGACGTCCCGTGCCGACCAACCCGCACACGGGGTAGCTGCGGACCAGTTGTGCACGCGGTGGACTTCCGCGGAGAAACCTGCGGCGACAGCCTCGAAACGCTCGGCAACGGGGCGGGGCAGGCCACGGTGGGTGGCGCGGGCGTCGGCAAGCGAGGTGAGCCACTCAGCCACCGCAGGAATATCAGCGAGGCGCCCGGTGGCGGCGGTCTCCCCGGCACCAACCTTGATGCCGACATCGCCGGGCCGCAGTACCCGGAAACCGTCCTCATCGGTGGTGTCATCCCCGATGAACACGGCCACATCCGGGCGGACGCGTTCGATCTCCGCGGTCAGCCACGTACCCTTGGTGGCGGTACTGACGGAGAACTCCACGATGTTGTGACCGCGGGTCACCCGCACCCCCGGAACCTCGATGAGGGCCACCTCATCCAGGAGACGGTCCGCCGCCGCCTGGTCTGTTGCAGCCAGCTCTGCGACGTGTGCCACTCGCTGGAAAGGCTTGGATTCGATGGATGCGCCCGGCTGCGCGGCGAAACCGGTGAGCGCCCCCTCCACCGTCCGCAGCTGCGAGCGCATCCCCTCAGTCAGGGTCACGGCATGCTCCGCGGATTCGGAGCCGTGCGAACCCGCCAGCACCACCGGGGAACGTAGCGCGCACACCTGGGCCAGGCCCGCCAGGTGTCGGCCGCTCAACAGTGCGACGTGGGTGTCGGGGAGTCCTGCCAGCCGCGTGAGTGCGGCCAGGGAATCCCGGTTGACAGGCACGGCACCGATGTCGGTGGAGAAACCGGCCAGGGTGCCGTCGAAATCGGAGACGACGAGCAGGCCCTCGGCCTCGGCGAGGCGGGCGATGGTGGGGCTCAGTGACATGGGCCCCACTCTAGTGGAATGGTCCTCGCTGACCTGCGGCGTCGTCGCCCCGTCAGGTCGGAAAACACAGGTTGACAACCACCGCCGACAGCAAATACACGTCAACAACAGTCGCCCGGGACCGTCGCTCAGATCGCGGAAAGTCCGATCGCCGGCCGGTCAATGGCGTCCAT
>JAAYAO010000536.1 GCA_012719335.1 Propionibacterium sp.
GCACCGAAACGGCCCTCACCGAACGCGAAGTGGAAGTACTGCGCGAGGTGGCCGCCGGTGGCACCAACCGCGAAGCCGCCGCGCGATTGTTCATCAGCGAAACCACCCTCAAGACCCACCTCTCCCGAGTCTTCGGAAAACTCGGCGTCGGCGACCGGGCCGCCGCCGTCCGGGCGGCCTACGACCGCGGCCTGCTCTGAGCGCGTTGAGGCTCAGCCCAGGGGCAGGACGGGCCAGCCGGACAGGTCACGCAGGAGTTGCCGGTCGTGGGTCGCCACGATCACCGCACCGGCGGTGTGCTGCAGTGCCTCGGTCATCTCGTCGACCAGACTCGCCGACAGGTGTTTGGTCGGTTCGTCGAGCAACAGCAGATCGGGATGTTCGGCCAGACACAGGGCCAGGTGCAACCGGCGCTGCTGCCCCTGGGACATCCGCGACACGGGCGTCCGCAGACTGCGGGAGTCGAGCAACCCGGCCAGCGACACCCGACCGGAGCCGCGCCCTCCCGACCGGAGTTCCAACGCGGCCCGATGTCGCTCGAAGAGCTGGTGGGCCGTCAGTTCGGGGGGCCACTCGGGCACCTCCTGTGACAGCAGGGTCACCGTGGCCGTCGGGTGGGTGTGGACTCCGCCGGTCGACGGGGTGAGCCGGCCGGCCAGGACGGCGAGCAGAGTGGACTTGCCGGCCCCGTTGGCGCCGGTGATCACGAGCCGGTCACCGCCGACAAGAGACAGACTGGTGGGCGCGTCCAGCCGGCCGGCCACGGTCACGGCGTCGCAGTGCAACACCGGCCGCCCCGCGGGGGTGTCGAGGTCGGGCCACCGGAGCCTGAGCGGCGGCTCCGGGACAGTGATCACGTGTGCTTCGAGGGCTTCCTGTTTGCGGTTGAAGGCCTGCACCACGCCGCCGGCGCGGGTGGCGCGCTGATGTTTTCCGTGACCCTTCTCCGGACGCCAGCCCGATCGCAGGCGTCCGCGCGCCTCATCGGCGGCCCGGGCGAGCTCGAGGCGTTCGGCCTGCTGATCGGCATGGGCCTGCTCCCACCGGGCCCGGTCGCGGCGACGCCCCTCGACCCACACGTCGTACCCGCCGGCATACCAGCGGGGCCGGCCGTCCTGACTCGGGTCGAGATCCAGAAAGCTGGTCGCCACGTCACGCAGCAGGGCACGGTCGTGGGTGACCAGGGCCAGGCCACCCGGGTGCGCGCGGAGCCGTTCGGTCAGAAACTCCAGGCTGTCGCGATCCAGGTGGTTGGTCGGCTCGTCCAACAACAGCAGGTCGGGGGATGCCCCCAGCACACACGCGAGCCGCACCCGATAGCGCTGACCGACCGACAGGGTCGACAACGCGCGTTGCCGGTCGGGGCAGGCGTCGAGCCCGGCGAGGGCGATGTCGACGCGTCGTTCGGCATCCCAGGCATCGAGTGAGGTCGCGAGGTCGAGGGCTCGGGCGTAGTCGTCCTCGGCCCCCGCACGCCCATCGGTGAGGGCTGCGGTCGCCGCGTCCAGACGTGCCAGAGCACGACGGGAATCGCCGATCGCGGCGTTGATGATCGAGCCGACCGTGTCGTGACCGCGCACGTCCAGGGCTTGTTCGACCACGGCGATGGTGCCGACCCGCGACACCGTCCCGACATCGGGCGCTGTCAGCCCGGCCAGGACGTGCAACAGCGTGGTCTTGCCGCGGCCGTTCTCACCGACGATCGCCAGCCGGGAGCCGGCGGAGACGACCACATCGACATCGGTCAGAACGCGACGTTCACCGAGGGTGACACCAATGCCGTCGGCACGGATGTGTGCCGCACCGCCGGCCGGCTGATCGGACTTCGGGAGGGAGGATACTGGATGGGATTTCTGCATGGAGCTGCTCTCCGAACTCGTCGAGGGAGCCGGGCAGCATGAATACTGGCCGCCCGGCGGGGAACCGGGACGGCGTGCAGAGAGAGGGTGAAGGTCGACTCCGCCGCCGTCAGCGGCGGGTCCACAACTTCATCGAGGCAATGCCACACATGCCGTCCATCCTAGGCCCGTTGGAGGGTTCCGCAACCGATTTGTGCGCGGGACGCGCGTGGGCCGGGACCGTGGGTGGCCTCGCGGTCCTCGATTCGACGGGGGACAAGGCTGCACCCGGCGTGAGGCTGCCATTGTGCCAGGTGGTCGCTTAGGCTGACGTCATGGCCGAGCTGCGGTATCTCGACGGTGAGCAGGACTGGCCGTTGTGGCTGGCGGTGCGTCGGGCCGGGCTCGGCGACACCAGCGAATACACCCCGCCGATCGCCGAGGACTGGGCCCAACTGTCCGAGCAGCAGTGGCGCGACATGCTGAACGACCCCACCGGCCTCAAAGCACTACTGGTCGAGGACGACCGTCCGATCGGGGTGGTGCGCGGCGCCCGGGACGGGACGTGGGCGATGCTGCACTCCCTGTGGATCGCGCCCGAGGCCCGCGGTCGTGGTCTGGCCGGTCGGCTGATCGATGCCGTTGTGGCGTGGGCCCGCGAGTGGGGTGCCCGGTTCGTGATGCTCTCGGTGGGCCCGGACAACGCACCCGCCCTCACCCTGTACCGCCGGCACGGTTTCGTCGAAGCCGGCCTGCCCGGCAAGGTGCGCGCCGACGGGGTGCGCGAGGTGATCCTCCGCCTCGATCTGCGCCCACCCCGCTGATGCCGGCCCGGGGCCGACCCGGACGTCCCGACCTCACCAGTCGACGGCGATGTACTTGGTCTCCAGATACTCCAACAGCCCCTCGTGGCCACCTTCGCGACCCAACCCGCTCTGTTTGCGGCCGCCGAAGGGTGCGGCGGGATCCGACACCACACCTCGGTTGATGCCGACCATGCCCACCTCCAACCGGTCGGCCACCGACAGGGCCCGCTGCAGGTCGGCACCCACCACATAGCCCACCAGGCCGAAAATCGTGTCGTTCGCGGCCGCCACGGCCTCCTCGACATCGTCGAAGGCCACGATCGGGGCCACCGGCCCGAAAATCTCCTCCCGCACACACCGGGCGTCGGCGGGCACCTCGACCAGCACCGCGGGGGAGAGGCACGCCCCGCGCTCACCCACCGGCTCCCCGCCGGTCACCAGGCGTGCCCCACGGCTCACCGCATCATCGATCAGCGCCAGCACGTCGTCACGGGCATCGGTGTCGATCAGCGACCCGAGGTGCACCCCCTCGGCCAAGCCGTGACCGACCCGTTGGGCGGCGAACTCCTCGGCCAGCCGGGCGGCGAACTCCTCGACCAGTGACCTGTGCACATGAAACCGGTTCGCCGCCACACAGGATTGGCCGATATTGCGCAGCTTCGCCGTCACCGCGGCCTCGACGGCCACCTCGAGGTCGGCGTCGGGCAACACCAGGAAGGGCGCGTTGCCACCCAACTCCATCGACGTGCGCAACACCTGCCCGGCCGCCTGCCGCAACAGGGTGCGGCCCACCTCGGTGGAGCCGGTGAACGACAATTTGCGCACCCGCGGATCGGCCAGCAACGGTTCGGTCAGTGCCGAGGAGGAGTTGGTGCTCACCACGTTTACCACCCCGTCGGGGACGCCGGCATCGGCGAACACCCGGGCCAGCGCGAACGCGGTCAACGGGGTGGCCCCGGCCGGTTTCAGGATCGTGGTGCAGCCGGCCGCCAGCGCCGGGCCGATCTTGCGGGTGGCCATCGCGGCGGGAAAGTTCCACGGCGTGATCAGCAACGACACCCCGACCGGTTGCAGCCGGGTCAGCATCGTGTACTGCCCGGACGGGGCGGTGACCAGGTTGCCGTTCACCCGCACCGCCTCCTCGGCGAACCA
>JAAYAO010000070.1 GCA_012719335.1 Propionibacterium sp.
AGGCCTTGAACGCGGACGCGGCCATCCGCGGGGTGGTCGCCCAGTTGCGCGAGTTCGACACGAAATCGGGCCCGCCGTACAGGGCACGGATCTCGCCGGTTTCGACGTCGACCGAGGCGATCGAGGCGTGGATGCCCTCGACCGGCTGGTCGGCGGCCTCGGCGGCTTCCCGCTCGTACTTCTGGGCGGTCTCGACCGCGGCGTCCTGGCTGGGCTTGTCGATCGTGGTGACGATGGTCAGGCCACCGCCCTGAATCTGGGCCTCGTCGAAGCCCTTCGCGGCCAGCTCGGTCTGCACCATGTTCAGCAGGAAGCCGTTGGGCCCGCCGTAGCGTTCGTTGATCGGGATCTCCGGGAACTCCGGCAGATCCTTCGCGTACTCGTCGCGTTCGGCGGCGGTGATGGTGCCGAGCTCGACCATGCCGTCCAGGACGTAGCGGTACCGCTCCAGCAGCCGTTCCCGGTTCTCCTCACCGCCACTGGGGTCGAACATGCCGGGGTTGTTCAGCACGCTGGCGAGCACCGCGGCCTGCGGGACGTTCAGCTCCGCCGCGTCGATGTTGAAGAACGACTTGGCGGCGGCCTGGATGCCGTAGGCGCCGCGGCCGAAGTAGATCGTGTTCAGGTAGCCCTCGAGGATGTCCTCCTTGGGCACCTCGCGGTTCATCTTCACCGCCAGGAAGAGCTCGCGAATCTTGCGGCTCATCGTCCGTTCGGAGTCGAGGTACATGATCTTGATGTACTGCTGGGTGATCGTCGAACCACCCTGCATCTCCCCACCGGTGGCGATCGCCCAGGCGGCCCGGATCATGCCGGGCACCGAGATGCCCGGGTCGGTCCAGAAGGATCGGTTCTCCGCGGCGATCACCGCGTCCTTCATGGTTTGCGGCATCTCCTCGTACTCGAGCGACTGCCGGTTCTGCACCGCGAAGGAGCCCAGCTGCGAACCGTCGCGATACTGCACGAAGGTGGTGTTGGTCTGGAAGTCGGCGTTCGGGTCGGGGATGTCGGTGGTGTTGTAGCCGATGATCACCGCGGCGCTGCCGAGCACCGTGACGGCCAGGAAGGCGATCAGTGCGGTCAACCCGATCCGCCGCATGATGCGGCCGAACCGGGTGCGGGGTTTCCGGCCCCGTTTGCCGGGTTTTCCACCCGAAGCGGGTTTGCCGTTCTTGCTGCGGCGGGCCTCAGCCATAAATATCCTCGACGGTTCGTTGACGGCGCGGGGGGCGGCGCTTGACCCCGTCCCCGAGCAGATAGCTGTGGGTCATGTGGTTCCAGCCGCAGTCGGGGCAGACCTCCACCACACAGACCTTGAATTCGCCGAACTCGCTCTGCATCGAGTCCAGTTCGGCCGATGACTTGATCCGGCCGGAGTACTGGCCGAGTTGGTCACCGAAGACGTAGTTGAGCACCACCATGTGCTTCGACCCGCACACCGGGCAGTCGGGGTCGGTGGGTTCGCCGTGGTGCATCGCGGCCCGTACCAGCAGCGGGTCGGCATCGCAGACGTCGCCGCGCGAGAGCGTGCGGACGCTGCGCCGCAACGCCTCCAGGGTGTGCCGGCGTTGCAGCGCATAGTCGACGACCTCACGCTGGGACCACATGGCAACCAGCGTACGAAACAGCACAAGGCGGACGGAAACTCGCGCCGGGCGGGCGGTGCTAGGTTCGTGGGGTGCTGCAGAACATTCGGTTGGCCATGTTGGACGTCGATGGGACGCTGCGCCACGGCAACGACTGGTTGCCCGGCGCGCTCGACCTGCTCACCACCTGTCACGACTTCGGTTGGCGGATCGCGCTGTGTTCCGGACGCCCCTCCCCGTCCCTACAGCGGATCGCCGCACAGATCAACACCCTGCTGCCGGACGCGGTCGACTGGGTGGCCTCCGGTAACGGCACCGCGGTGTGGGAGCGCACCGGGGGCACCTGGGTGCAGCGGGATGCGTACCCGATTCCGGTCGCCGCGGTGGACGAGCTGCTCGCCTGGGCCCGCGCCGCCGGGGTGGCGAGCTGGGCGATGACAGCCGAACACTGGCTGGCCGAAACCGCCGACGAGGTGACCGTGCGGATCGGTGAGTTCATCGACAACCCCGCGGTGATCACCCCGCTGGCCGGCCGCGGCGACCTGACCAAGCTGGAGTTCGTCCGGCCCGGGTACGGGCTGACCCCCGAACCCGAACGGGTGATCGTGCCGGCCGAATTACTCGAACCGCACGGGCTGATCGCCCTGGAGGTGATGCCCGGGGCGTCGGAGATCGTGTTGCGGGCGGCGGCCGACACCAAGGGTGGGGAGTTGTTGGTCGCCGACCTGAACCTGGCCTGGCGCAACGTCTTCGCCGCCGGTAACGGGGTGAACGACCTGGGCATGTTGTCGCGGGCCGCGGTGGCGGCCGCGCTGCCCCCGTTGACCCCCGAAGAGGCCCGGACGGTGGGGGCTCAGCCCTGGTCGGGGCCGGACGAGGTGGCCACCTGGTTGCGGGCCTCGGCCGATTCGGGGTCGGCCGGGTAGCTCTCACCGGCGGCCATCGCCTCGGCCTTGGCGAACCGTTCGGGGTGCTTGCGCCGGTAGTGGCGCAGGTATCCGACGATGCCGATCAGCAGCAGCACCGCAACCACCACCAGCGGCCAGCCGACCCGTCCGGCGGCCAGCAGCGCGGCCCAGAAGGCGGTCAGGCCGATCGTCCCGTACAGCACCGCCCAGAACACCCCGCCGACCATCACGCTGGGAATCCAGCGCACCAGCGGCATCCGGGTGACCCCGGCGGTCACGTGCACCGCGGTCTGCACCCCGATGGTCAAAAAACTCATCGGCACCGCGAAGATGCCCCACCGGGAGGTGAATCTCTCCGCCCGGGCCATCACCGGCCCGTCCACGATTTTGGCGAAACGGGTGCGTGAAGCTCCGAAGGTGATCCCCCGGCCGATCCAGTAGAAGAGATTGGCCCGCAGATTGACGATCACCCAGAGTGCGCCGATGGTCTGCCACACCGGCCAATCGAGCATGGACGGCATTGGTGCAGTGTACCACCGAAGAACTTAGGTAAACCTAAGTCGGCTCTGCGTGGGGTTTCAGCCCAGCCCGAGCGACTTCAGCAACCCGCCGAGCAGACCGCCGCCGGCCTCGTCCCGGGTCTGCGGTTGGGTCTGCCGACCGCCGCCGAGCAGTTGCTCCAGAATCGCGGCGAGGGTGCCGCCGCCGGCCTGCTGGGGACCGCCGAGCATGCCGCCGCCCTCGCCGCCGAGCACCTTCTTGGCCAGGTAGGCCATCACGATCGGGGCGAGGATCTTCAGCAGCCGCTGGGTGGTGGGGTTGTCCAGACCGAGCCCGCCGCCGAGGCTGCGCACCACGGTGTCCTGCCGGTTACCGAGCACGTGGCCGACGATCTTGTCACCGTCGGCGGTGTCGACGTCGTCGAGTTTCAGGGTGCCGCGGGCGGTCAGCCCGCTGCCGGCGTGGTTGTTCAGCGCCGAGGCCAGCGACACCGCGCCCGCATCGTCGCGGGCGTTGTCGCCCATGCCGCTGATCAGCAGCGGGATCGCGGTCAGCGCCGCCTGCCGGGCGGTGGCCTCGTCGGTACCCAGATCGGCGGCCAACTGATCGAGCGGAATCTGGTTCAGGATTTCTTCGGGTGCAGACATGGCGGGCCCCTTCATGGTCGACGTCCTGACTGCAGAGCCTAGCCACCCCCACCTGCGGCGGCGGTGTGCGGGCGGGCGGAATCGGTGCCCGGGGGTGTTAACGTTTCGGGCCATGCACCGAGTTCTGCGCCTGATCGGCGTACTGGCCCTGATCCTCGGTACCGCCCTGCTCCCGCCCGGCCCGGCCCACGCCGCCGACGACGAGGTGCGCCGGCTCGATGCGCAGTTCGAGGTGCAGCCCGACGGCAGCATGCTGGTGCGCTACGAACTGCACTGGCGGTTCGCCGAGAAGGGCCGACACGGCATCGACTTCCGGATCGCCACCCGCGAGAACTGGGAGCCCGACCCCAGCCAGGACGTCGTCTACCGGGTGGACGACATCGAGGTGTCCAGCCCCTCGGGCGCACCGGCCACCTTCACCGAACGCACCTCGGGGTACGGCTCGGAGGAGGAGATCGTGCTACGGATCGGCGACCCGAACATCGAGTTGGACACCCGCGACGCCAGCTACGTGATCAGTTACCGGCTGGACGGGGCGATGCGCACCTTCGACGGCATCCCCGAACTGCAGTGGGATGTGATCAGCGACAACTACCCCGAGATCGAGGAGTTCATCGTCACCGTGAGCGGCCCGGACGGAGTGGACCGGGCCCGTTGCGACAGTTCCCCCGACACCGAGTGCACCGATGAGATCCGCGACGGGGCGGCCCATTTCCGGGCCGAGGACGTCACCTCGGCCACCAGCGTGTACGTCCAGTTTCCGCCCGGTTCGGTCGACAACGCCGAACCGACCCTGGAACAGCGCCGGCTGTCGGCGCCCGAACAGCAGGAGCACGAGAGCCTGGTCGAGGTCGACCCGGACGGCTCGGCCCGGGTGCGTCACGAGATGCAGTACCTGCTGCCGGTGGACGACGAGTCCGAGACCCTGCGGCTCGAGGTGGCCGAACGGTTGCCGTGGGATGTCGACCGCGACCAGGTGATCGAGTACTCCGATGTCTCGGTGACCGATCAGGACGGCCAAGCCCTGGCGTGGACCGACGCCGGGGTGCGCGGCCAGCACAGCAACCGAAAACGCCAACTGGAGGTGGAGGTTCCGGTCGACCCGACCGACCCGGCGGTCACGGTGATCTTCGAGTACACCACCCGCGGGGCGGTCGTCGTGGACGGCGATCTGGCCGTGCTGCGGTTCAGCCCGGTGCTGGCCTCCTCGTACTCGGTGCCGCGAACGGTCGAGTTCCGGATGCCCGGCCCGGTGCGCACGGTGCGGATGCTGTCGATCGGACGCGACCCCGGCGTCCGCGAAAGCACCGATCCGCAGGTGTCCGTCGACGGCAGCACCGCCCGCGGAGCGTGGGAGGGCAGCGACGGCCCGGTGATCACCAACGAGGTGTTGTCGGTGGAGTTCGCGGCCTCGTCGCTGACCGGGGCGGTGCCGCCGCTGGTCGACAGCCTGGACAAGGAGCACCGTCGCACCACCCGGTTGGGTTGGGCCACCGGGGTGGGTGGCGGGTTGGGCCTGGCCGGCCTCGGGGTCGCGCTCGGCCGCCTGCGGCTGGGCCGGGACCGCCGCTATGCCAATGTGCCGCCCGGGGTGATCGACGGCAACGGGCCGGTACGGCCGGTGCGGCGCAGCGACGAGGTGCCGGTGGTGTTCGGTGCCCCCGAGGCGCCGTTGCACATCGCCGGTCTGCTGCGGGATCGCGAATTCGAGCCCATCCACATGGGGGCGGTACTGGTCGATCTGGCGGTCAAGGG
This sequence comes from Propionibacterium sp., assembly GCA_012719335.1. Taxonomy (GTDB): domain Bacteria; phylum Actinomycetota; class Actinomycetes; order Propionibacteriales; family Propionibacteriaceae; genus JAAYAO01. The sequence continues at coordinate 5,398 of JAAYAO010000070.1, forward strand.
CGCGGTGACCCTGCGCTCGCACCCGTTGGGGGTGGCCCGGGCGGGCGAGGTCGAGGGGCTCACCCACACCGAGCGCGAGATCGTCCGGGATGCCACCGACCACCCCAACGACATGCTGTCCCCGGCCCGGGCCCGCCTGATGCGCGCAGCCATTGAGCGGGATCAGCAGAACTACCTGAAAGACCGCCATTGGTTCCAACCCGACCGCGATGGCTGGCGGTTCCTGCTCACCATCGCCGCGCTGGCGGTGCCGCTGCTGGCCGGGTTGTGGTTCATCGGCCGGCTCGGTGTGGACAACGAGTTCATGCTCTGGATGCTGCTGGTGTTCGGTGCCGGCGTCGGCTTCGTCGCGGCCCGCTCCCGGGGCAGCAGGCCCGCGCTGCAGGCCCGGGGACGGGCCGTGCTGGACGAGGTGGAAGGCTTCCGCACCTACCTGGCCACCGCCGAGGCGGAGCAACTGAACTTCGAGGCCGACCGGGACATCTACCGTCGCTACCTGCCGTGGGCGGTGCTGTTCGATCTCACCGACCGGTGGACCCGGGTCTGCCAACAGGTGGCCGAGTCCGGCCGGATCGACCCGCCGGACACCTCGTTCATCGCCGCCACCTCGATCGGCAACCTGGGCAGTGAACTGAAGACCTTCACCTCGAACATGCGCAGCACCTCGGCGCCCCCGTCATCGAGTTCGAGCAGTTCGGGTGGTTCCGGCGGCGGTTCGTCCGGCTTCAGCAGCGGCGGAGGCGGCGGTGGTGGTGGTGGCGGCACCAGCGCCAGCAGTTGGTGAGTTTCGCCCGTCCGTCGGCGCGGAATCGCCGGGCCGGCGGGCCCGGAACCGTTCCGGACTCGCGAACACAAGAATTTGAACGGTGAAGAAGAGTGGAGCATAGGGGACTCGAACCCCTGACTTCCAGCTTGCAAAGCTAGCACTCTACCAACTGAGTTAATGCCCCGCGGATCTGGCGATCCGAGGGCCAATGGTACGACGCAAGATGGAGTTACCGCCAGTCGACCGAACAACCCGCACCGCTGCGGAAAGGAACACCGCCATGGCCACGCCGAACCGGCTCACGATTCTTCCCGACGACCTCACCATTGCGGTGCAGCCGGGTGAGACCGTGTTGGACGCGATGCGTGCCGCCGGTCTCGGTGCCCGGTTCGCCTGCCGGCGCGGCGGGTGCGCCTTCTGCAAGGTCGACATCGTCGAGGGCGAGGTGAACTACGAGTACGACATCTCCAGCTCGGTGATGTCGGAGGAGGAGTACGCCAACGGCACCTGTCTGGCCTGCCGGGCGGTGCCCAACGGTGATGTCTCGATCGAACTGCGCGACGAGCGGCTGCTGGTGAAGTCCAGCCTGCTGTTGCAGTTGCGTCGCATCGGCAAGGAGGAGCCCGCCGAGGACGCCGGCGACGCGGCCGACGAGAGCTGAGCAGCCGGGCGAACTGTCGCCCGTCCGACCTCGAACAGCACGAAGGCCCCGACGGTTTCGTCGGGGCCTTCGGGTTTTCGTCAGGCGTTCACGCCGGTGCGGGGCATCGCGCCCGGCTTGGCCGGGGCCACCTTCTCCGGGGTGACCTTCTCCGGAGTGGGCTGCTCGGCCGGCGGACGGGGCGCGACCGGGGTGTCCGGTTCCGGTTCGGGCTGCTCGGCCGGCGGTTCCTCCGGGGTCTCCTCGACCGTCACCGTGTTGGTGAGCACCACATCGGTGCGGATCTGATGACCGATGGTGAGGGTGAGCGTCGAGCCGGAGGCGTCCCCGGCGACGAACTCCGGCACCACGACCAGGCCCGGTTGGCCGGCGTCGCGTTCGGTCAGGGTCAGCTCGGTACCGGCCGGGAAGAGCACCGGGGTGGTGACCTCGCCGGCGGTCACCGAGAGCGCCAGTGGGTTTGCCGGCGCCGTCCAGTGCGGGTAGTCGGCCGCCGTGGTGCCGGCGGGCAGTTGCCAGGCCACCTCGACGACGAGGGTGGTGTCGGCGGCCAGTTGGTCGGCCGCTTCACCGGTCAGGGCCTTCTCCACCGCGAGGGCTCCCATCCCGTCCAGCATCTCGATGTCGACCGTCACCGACTGGCGGTACCGCTGGCTGGTCTCCCGGGTGACACCACCATCACCCACCTGGGCGGAGTTCTGGTAGGTGAAGCCCGGCTGCACGGTGCCCGATTCGGTGGTCGGCCAGGTGTGGTAGGCGATCTGGTAGTTGGTGTCGGCGTCGAATCCACCGCCCTTGAGCGCAACCGCGGTCACCTCGACCTCGGTCTTGCTGATGAAGTTCACCTGCAACCGGTAGTCGGCAGCGGCCTCACCGTCGCCGTTGGCGTCGACGAGATTGCGGGTGACCTGCCCCTCGTCCTGACTCGACCAGAGCACCAGGCGCCATTCGTCACGATCCGCCTCGGTCGGCTCATCGCCGAGGTGGAAGACGTGTCCGCCCCCGGTCAGGGTGTCGCGGAAGGTGATCGTGTTCGACGCACCGGCCGAGGCCGCGGCATGGTCCTTGGTGAAGTTCAGACCCCACCACAGTCTGTCGTCGGCCAACCGCGGTTCGCCGGCCCACTTGGTCGGGTTCTCGGGCAACGGCCCGTACCCGGGCGGGCCGTGGATGCCGCCGTCCTCACCGGGCAGCGGGACGGTGGTGGTGACGTCGTTGAGGTCGACCTCGATACCGGTGGCCTCGGTCACGGTGACCGCCTGGAGGCGCACCTCGCCCGTACCCTTGATGCCGGTTCTGCCGGCGATGACGTCGTTGAACACGCAGGTCAGCGACCCGGTGGTGGTCTCGATGGCCGACCCGTCGACCGGGTTGGTGGCCGAGCCGCCACCGAAGACACAGAAACCGGGCCCGACCGCGAGATTCCGCATCTCGTGGTCGGGCCCGTCGCGTTGATCGGGGAACCTCCCCCACCACGGGACGGACGAGGCCCCGCCGGGATGGCCTCAGTCGGCGCGCACCACGTCGGCCCGGTCGATCACCTGCATCGCCAGCCGGGACACCGCCAACCGTTCGTGCTGTATCCGCCCCGCGAGAACCAGTTCGACGAATCCGTCGACCGCGTACTCGAACTTGTGGGCCGGGCCGGTCGATTCCTCGTCCACGAGCACCTCCCGGCGTCCGTCGCGGTACTCGATGACCACCGAGGTGGGTGCGCTCATCGCATCGATCAGCATCGAGGCGTCCTCACCCTCGATCACGCTGGGCCGGACGCTGTGCGAGATCTTGGAGTAGCTCAGCTCGGTGTAGTGGCCGGGGTAATCGAGGACGATCGTGCCGGCCCCGTCGAAACCGTTCGCCAACCGGATCGAGGTGGTCTGCACCCGCTGCGGCTCGCCGAACAGTCGCAGCGCCGGGTGCAGGCAATACACCCCGATGTCGAGCAGTGCGGCGTTGGCCAGGCCGGGGTCGAAGGCGTTCAACACCTCCCCGCGCCGGAAGGCGTCGTAGCGGGAGGAGTACTGGCACATCTCGAAGGCCGCCCGGCGAATGGTGCCCAGGTCGCCCAACCGGGCGGCGATCAGCTCCCAGGCGGGGTCGAACATCGGCCGGACCTCCTCGACCACCACCCGGTTGGTGTCGACGGCCGCGGCGACGATCGCGTCGAACTCGGCGAGGTTCACCCCGAGGGTCTTCTCGCACAGCACGTGCTTACCGGCCCGCAGTGCCCGCATCGACTGCTCGGCATGCAGCTTCATCGGGCTGGCGATGTAGACCACCTCCAGGTCGTCGCGGGCGAGCATCTCGTCGAGGTCGGTGTGTACCCGCTCGATGCCGTGTCTCCCGGCGAACTCGGCGCCGCGTTCGGCCGAACGGGAGTACACCGCCACCGGCACGATGGTGCCCAGCGTGCGGCAGGCCTCCACCATCCAGTCGCTGACGAATCCGGTACCGATCACTGCGAGCCGCACGATGGCCGCCTCTCCGCCCGCGCCGGGGCTGGTTGTCTATAGATCTTCAGACTATTCCGGACGCTGTCGCGTGTCCGGTCCGGGATCCCGGCCTGAGGTAGGATGATGCCCTGTTCTAGACAAGTGGCGGGAGGAGTGACCGATGAGCGTGACTCCGAAACGTTCCCGCACGAACCGCGGCGAATCCCAGTACAAGGTGATCGAGGCCTGGCTGGAGGAACAGTGCCGGTTGCTCGGGCCGGGCAGCCCGCTGCCGTCGGAGAAGCAATTGTCGGAGAAGTTCCGGGTCAGCCGGATGACCGTGCGGCATGCGATGCAGGCGCTCACCGCCAGTGGCCGGATCGAGCGCCGCCAGGGGTTGGGCACCTTCGTCGGCGCCCCCGATGTACACCGGCAGGAGTCGGTGCTGTGTTCGTTCACCGAGGAGATGGCCGAGCGCGGGATTCGGGTGACCTCCCAACTGTTGGCCACCGACGTCGGGGTGCGGCCGAACATCGCCGCGATGATGGGCCTGCCCACCGACGCCTGGCTGGTCACCGTCGACCGGGTGCGGCTGGCCGACGGGGTACCGCTGGCCCGCGAGCAGGTGTACCTGCCGATGAAGTACCAGGCGGTGCTGGAGCGCGACCTGGCCAACGGCTCCCTGCACAACGCCCTGTTGGATCTGGGGGTGGTGTTCGTCGGCGCGACCGCTGCGGTGACCGCCCGGCTCGCCACCGCCGAGGAGCTCGACCTGCTGCGAATGACCGGCCCGGCCGCGGTGCTGGTCGAATCCCGCTTGAGCACCGACATCAACTCCGAAGTGGTCGCCCACGCCGAAACCGCCTATGTCGGCAGCCGGTGGGCGATCGACACCAGCACCTCGGCGCCGGCCACCCCGGGCGCGCAGGCCTCGACCCTGATCGGTGCCCCCACGAACTGACTGCGGTGCGGTGCGGTGCCGGGATCGGGTCGGCACCGCACCTCGGTCACCAGCCGCGTTCGCCGGCCGGCACCTCGGGTTCACCCAGCGACAGCATCAGCCGGTTCGCCCAGTTGAAGAAGGCCGCCGATTGCACCAGGTCGGTGATCTCGGTGTCGTCCAGACCCACCTGCCGCAACCGTGCGACGTGCTCGGGGCCGAAGCGCACCGGGGTGTCGGTCAACGCGACCGAGGCCTCGATGATCGCCGACCACCGCTCGTCCTGTTCGGCCTGCACCCCCTCGTCCAGCAGCCGTTGCACGTCCGCTTCGCGTTTGGCGTAGTGGGAGGCGAATCGTGCGTGCACGGAGGCGCAGAACACGCACCCGTTGTGCCGCGACACCGCGGCCGCGGCGAGTTCGCGTTCGGCCCGGGGCAGCCCGCCCTTGGAGTGGAAGATGTCCAGGTCGGCGCGGGTGCGGGCCTCCAGGATGTCCGGGTCGTCGGCGAGCAGCCGGAAGTAGGGGCTGTTCGCCCGGGCCGGCTGCACCAGCGATTCGACCTGCCGGTCGGTGAGTTCCTCGGCGGTGGCCGGTTCCAGCCAGGGCACCCAGCCCAGTGATTCCTGGGTGAAGGCCTCGGGACGGGTCAGGTCGGTGGGTTCGATCACCTCGGCGCCGCTCATCGCAGACCCTCCCCCGCCAGCACGGTGAACCCGGCGCTCAGCCGCACCTGGAAGCTGATGAACGAGATCAGTTGCGACCAGGTGACGATCTGCGGACGATCCCAGCCCGACGCCGCCAGGGTGGCCAACACCTTGGGCCGGGCATCGCGCGGGTGCAGCACCAGGAAATGGGCGTGCTCCAGTACCGCGGTCAACCGCTCGCCCAGCAGCTCGCGCTCCTCCTCGGCCACCTGCCACCACTGGCCGGGCAGCCCGGCCGCAGCCAGCTTCGCCTCCCGGTAGGTGCCCCACGGCCCCTGCTGGGCGGCCGATTCGAGCAGCCGGTCGAGCAGGGCGGGGTCGGTGGTGCGGTCGCGGTGCCACTGCGCCACCGCCGAACCGGGGTCGGTCAGACCGGCCACGAAACTGGCCACCAGGTGCCGGTCGGCGATCGCGATGCCGTGGGTTTCGGCCCCGAAGAGCGCCCGATGGGCCGCCTGGATGTTGTTGCGGGTGTCGGGACGGGCCCGGCGGATGGTGTCCAACCGGTCGCCGGGGGCGATGCCGACGACGTGGTCGACAACGTCCTCGACCGGGGTTTCGATCAATGGTGCGGCGCTCATGCGGCACTCCGTTCGGTCTCGGTGCCCAGCCCGAGGGCGGGGGCCACCTGGTCGGCAATCAGTTCGATGGAACGCAGGATCTGGTCGTGCGGCGGGTCGATCGAGTGCACCTGCACCGACACCTCGGTGGCCTCGGCCAGGGTGGCGTCGGCGGCCAGTGCCTCGGCCACCTCGGCGGGGGAGCCGACGAAGGAGTCGGTCAGCCGGATCAGTTCGTCCACCGGCGCATCGGGCGAGACCCGCTTGCCGAAGGTGGGCGAGTTGGTGACCGCGCGGCGCAACCCCAGCTCGGCCCAGTGCCGGGCCCGTTGGCTGGTGTCGGCGACGAACACGGTGCGCGAGGCCAGCACCCGCGGACGGGCACCGGTCGGCAGCGCGGCCCGGTAGGCCTCGACGATCGGCAACTGCAGGTCGGCCAGGGTCGCGTCGAACTGCCCGTCCGGACGCGGCTGGGTGCGCGACAGCATCAACCCGTCACCGGCCGCGCCGGCCCGCTCACCACCGGAGACCGAGAAGGTCGCCTGCCACACCCGTTCCGGCAGGGTGCCGCCGGCCGGGTGGAGCCGGTTCGCGGTGCCGTTGATCGGTTCCCCGCGCCAAGCCCCGAGCAGGGTTTCCAACTTCTCGGCCGACAGCGCGTAACGGTCGGCGAAGTCGACCCCGAAGGCGCCGAAGGAGCTCGGCGTGCCGCCGGTGGAGATGCCCACCTCGAGCCGTCCGTCGGACAGCAGGTCGGCGACCACCACGTCCTCGGCGGTACGCACCGCGTCCTCCATCGGCAGGCAGATCACCCCGGTGCCAAGCCGGATCGTCGAGGTCAACCCGGCGACGTGGCCGAGAAAGACCAACGGTGAGGGCAGGCCGCCCTCCGCGCCGTGGAAGTGGTGCTGGGCGACCCAGGCGGTGGCGTAACCGTGGGCTTCGGCGTGCCGGATCTGTTCGGTGGCGTACCGGTACCGCTGCGCGGCCGGCACATCGTCCAGCAACCGGGTGAAGAATCCGAGGGTGGTCATCATGCTCCTTGGGTGGTGGCGGGGGCGGTGCTGCGGCCGGGGATGGCGGCCAGCAGTTCGCGGGTGTAATCGGTGGACGGGTGGGTGAAGACCTCGTGGGTCCAGCCGGCTTCGACGACCCGGCCGCGGCGCATCACCGAGACCGTGTCGCTGATCCGGCCGACCACACCCAGGTCGTGGGAGATGAACAGGTAGGTCAGCCCGAGTTCGTCCTGCAGTTCGGTGAGCAGCCGCAGAATCTGGGCCTGCACGGTGACGTCCAGGGCCGAGACGGGTTCGTCCAGCACCACGACGCGGGGTTGCACGATCAGTGCGCGGGCGATCGCCACACGTTGGCGCTGCCCACCGGAGAGTTCGCGGGGTAGTTTCTGCGCCGTGTCGGCCGGCAGGGCGACCCGGTCGAGGTATTCGGTGACCAGCGTGCGGCGGCCGGCCCGGTCGGCGAGCCGGTAGTTCAGCAACGGTTCGGCCAGGATGTCGGCGATCCGTTGCCGCGGGTCCAGCGACGAGTACGGGTTCTGCAACACCAGTTGGGCGCGGCGGCGCAGTTCGCGGACCTGCTTGCGGGTCTTCAGTGCGCCGACGTCCAGCCCGGCGATCTTGACCAGCCCGGAGGTGGGCCGGTGGAACCCGAGCAAGGCCCGCACGGTGCTGGTCTTGCCGGAGCCGGATTCGCCCACGATCGCGTGGGTGGTGCCCTCGGCGACGGTCATCGAGACCTGGTCGACGGCCCGGAACGGGGCGCGGCCGCGGCCGGTGTCGAACTCCTGCACCAGGCTGCTGACCCGGATCGGGGGTTCGGCGGTCGGCTTGGGCACCGGACGCGGGGGCGGCACCTCGGCGGCGACCGCGGCCGCCTCGGCGAGCAGGGTGGCGGTGTATTCCTCGCGGGGGTTGGCGATCACCTCGGTGGTGCGGCCGGCCTCGACGATCCGGCCGTGCCGCATCACCACGATCCGGTCGGCCCGTTCCCGGGCCACCCCCAGGTCGTGGGTGACCAGCAGCACCGCGGAGTTGTGCTCCACCCGCAGCCCGTCGATCAGGTCCAGGATGCGCCGTTGCACGGTGACGTCCAGGGCGGAGGTCGGCTCGTCGGCGATGATCACCTCGGGGTCGAGGGCGATCGCCGAGGCGATCAGCACCCGCTGCTTCATGCCACCGGACAGTTCGTGCGGGTATTGCCCGGCGCGCAGCTCCGGATCGTCCAGGCCGACGTGTTCGAGCAGTTCGAGCACCCGTTGCCGGATCGCCGGTTTCGACCCCCATCGGTGTACCCGCAGCACCTCGGCGAGGGATTCGCCGATGGTCTTGACCGGGTTCAGGGAGTTGTTCGGGTCCTGCGGCACCAGGCCGATCCGGCGGCCGCGGATGTCGCGCATCGCCTTGTCGGTCAGGCCGGTCAGTTCGGTCTCGCCCAGGGTGATGCCGCCGGCTTCGAGGCGGCCGTTCTCGGCGAGCAGGCCGATGATCGCCTGCGCGGTGGTCGACTTGCCCGAGCCGGATTCACCGACCAGGGCCACCACCTCACCGGGCTTGATGGTGAACGACACCCCGTGCACCACCTCGGTGCGCCGGTGCCGCGATTCGTAGGACACCACCAGATCGCGGACGTCCAGGACGGGCCGGTCGGCCGCGCCGGTGTCGGCGCCGGGACGGGTTTCGGTGATCGTCATCGGTTCGCTCCCTTGCTGATTTCCTGGCTGATCCGGTTCGCCGACAGCACCACCGCGACCACGAGCAGGCCGGGCAGGGTGGTCAGCCACCAGGCGGTGCCGACGTAGGTGCGGCCCTCGGCGATCAGCAGGCCCCATTCCGGGGTGGGTGGTGGGGCGCCGTAGCCGAGGAACCCCAGGGTGGAGATCGCCAGGATCGCCGCGCCGAACTGCAGGGCGGCCAGCGCGATCACCGCGTTCAGCGAGTTCGGCAGGACGTGCCGGCGCAACACCGCCAGGAAGGTGCCGCCGGAGCCGAAGGCGGCTTCGACGTAGTCGGTGCGGCGCACCCGCATCACCTCGGCCCGCGACACCCGGGCGAAGGTGGCGACCGAGGTGACCCCGACCGCGATGGCGGCGTTGGTGGTGCCGAAACCGAGCAGGATGATCACGCTCAGCGCCAGCAGCAGGGCGGGCACCGACAGCAGTACGTCGACCAGGCGCATCAGCGCCGAGTCGGCCAGGCCGCCGATCGACCCGGCCAGCAGCCCGATCGTGGTGCCGGCCACCAGGCCGACGGCGACCGCGATCGCGGCCGCGCCCAGGGAGTGCACCGCGCCGTGCACGACCCGGCTGAACAGGTCGCGTCCGGTGGCATCGGTGCCGAACCAGTGTGCAGCGCTGGGCGCCTGCAGGGCTTCGCGGGCGGTGCCGATCAGCGGGTCGTGGGCGGTGAACAGCCCGGGGGCGATCGCGAACCCGAGCACCAGCGCGAGGGTTGCGATGGCCAGCAGCAGGCCCGGTCGGCGCAGGCCGCGCAGCCCGGCGGTGCCGAGGCCGGTCACGGTGCGGGGGGCCGTGCGGGCCCCGGCTTCCCATTCCATCGTGGTCATGCCGTCCTCACTGTCTTCTTCAGTCGGGGGTCGATCAACGGGGAGATCAGGTCGACCAGCAGGTTCGCGACCACGAACACCACCGCGGCCAGCACCACGATCGCCTGCAGCACCGCGACGTCCTGGTTGGCGACGGCCTGTTCGGTGAGCCGGCCGATACCGGCGCGGCCGAACACGGTTTCGGTGACCACCGCACCGGCGATCAGCTCACCGAGCAGCACCCCGGCGATGGTCAGGGTCGGCACCAGCGCGTTGCGGGCGACGTTGCGGGTCAGCACCCACCAGCGCGAGGCCCCCTTGGCCCGCACCACCGCGACGAACGGCTGGCGCTGCACGTCCTCGATGGAGCGCACCAGGATCTGGGCGAGCGGGGCGCTGATCGGGACGGCCAGGGTGAGCACCGGCAGCACCAGGGATTCGACCGGGCCGCCGCCGATCACCTTGATCAGGCCCAGTTGGAAGGAGAACACCTGGATCAGCACCATCGCCAACCAGAACACCGGCACCGAGATGAACACCGACGGCAGCGCGGCCAGCAGGTTGCGCAGCCACGGGTTGCGCGCCCAGGTGGCGGTGAAGGCGATCAGTACCGCGAGCAGCACCGCGGTGGTGAAGCCGAGCACGGCCAGCAGGGCGGTTTGCGGCAGCACCTCGGCGATCAGGCCGCCGACGGCCGTCCCGTTCTGGATCGAGTACCCGAAGTCTCCGACCAGGAAGCCGGCCAGGGTGTGCAGGTAGGCCTGCCAGATCGGGGTGTCGGCGCCGTAGGCGGCCCGGATCGCCTCGATCTCGGCCTGGGACAGGCCCAGGTCGGGGTTCTCGAACTTGATCAGCATCGCGTCCCCGGGCAGCGCCTGCAGCAGCACGAAGGCCCCGGTGAAGGCCAGCGCGATGACCAGTAGGGCTTGGCCGAGACGGCTCAGCACGGCGCGTCCGGTCATCGGGTCACCCAGGTGTTGTGGAAGGACGGCCGGCCGATCGCCTCGGTCTCGAAGCCGTGCACGACCTGCGGGTTCAGCGCGAAGACCTGCGGTTCCTCGAACAGCGGGATCACGTAGTACTGGTCGAGCAGGTACTCCTGAACGTCCTGGCTGGCCTTGATCCGGGCGTCGCCGTCGGCGGTGGAGGCGACGGTTTCGAGCAGGGTTTCCAGCTCGGGGTCGCCGATCGAGTCGTCGGCCGGGTCGCGGTTCAGCAGCACGTTGCGGTTGACCGAGTGGTACTGCGACTTGATCACATCCAGGTCGGCCCGGCCCACCATCGAGTGATACACCTGCATCTGGTCGGCGTCCTGAATGGCCTGGGTGGCGGTGCCGGAGTCGGCGCGCAGAATCTGCAGATCGATGCCCAGTTCGGTCTTCCACTGCTGGGAGACCAGGGTCATCACGTCGAAGGAGCGCGGCTGCGGCTTGGCCTCGTTGACGACCAGGGTGAGCTTCTTGCCGTCCTTCTCGCGGATGCCGTCGGCGCCGAGGGTCCAGCCGGCCTCGTCCAGCAGTTCACGGGCCTGTTCCGGGTCGTGTTCGAGCTTGCCGGAGAGGTCTTCGTAGCCCAGCGCGGTCGCGCCGAGCACCGAGGTGGCCAGCGGGTAGTTGTCGGTGAACAGGGTGTCGACGATCTCCTGCCGGTTGGTGCCCAGGCTCAGCGCCCGGCGAACGTTGATGTCGCTGAGGAACTCGTGGCGGAAGCGCAGGTTGAGGCCGTTGTTCACCCCGCGGGTCTGCGGAGCGAGCAGTTCGGCCCCGGCGCCGGTGACGGCGGGTTCGTCGGTGGCGGCGATCTGGCGGGCCACATCGCCCTGCCCGGAGGTCAGGGCACCGACCCGAACCCCGGATTCGGGGGTGATCACGTAGGTGATCCGGTCGAGATAGGGGCGGCCCTGGTTCGGGGAGGATTCCGGAGCCCAGGCGTAGTCCTCGCGGGCGACCAGCACCACTTCGGCACCGACCTTCTCCGACTCGACCACGAACGGCCCGGAACCGATCACCTCGGTGCCGTTGCCGGCGCCGAAGTCCTCGAAACCGCCTTCCAGGGTGGCCGGGGAGAGCAGCCCGGAGTTGATCGTCGAGGTGGCCTGCAGGAAGCCCGGCGAGGGGGCGGAGAAGTGGAAGACGACGTGGGTGTCGTCGATCACCTCGGAGCGTTCGTAGTTGTTCACCGCCTCCGATACCTGCAGCCCGCGCTGCGGATCGCCGGTGCCGTAGAGATCGAAGTTCGCGGCCACCGCGGCGGCATCCAGCTTGGTGCCGTCGGAGAAGGTCACGTCGTCGCGGATCGTGAAGGAGTACTCGGTGGCGTCGTCGTTGACCGACCATTCGGTGGCGATCCACGGCTCGAACTCGAGGGTCTCGGGGTTCTGGTACACCAGCCGGTCGGTGATCTGGTTGACCAGGCCGCCGTTGGGGTAGAAGCCGCCAGCCGGCGGGTAGAGGGAGTCGTGCGGGACGGCTTCGAGGTAGGTCAGGGAGCCGCCGGTGACCGGGTCGCCGGCCGGTTCCTGGTCGGCGCCATCGGCTGCCCCGCCGCAGGCGGTCAGGGCGAACAGCGATAGCGCGCCGAGGGCTGCGACCGCAGCGGACTTCCAACGGGAACGGGACATGGTGGTGCCTTTCGGGTATTGGCAGAGCCCGATCACGGTGTGCGATCGGTGGTGAAGCTCGGGATGAGTGGTGTGGGTGGATGGGTGGTCACGCGGTTTCGCGATGGGTGCTGCGGGCCGGTGTCACCTCGCCTGCTGCAAACCGCCTCGTCGTGGCCCGATAACCGCGCCATCGCGATAACGGCCCGTATGAAGGCGGTTTGCAGCAGCAGTGAAACCAGCGGTGCTGCGTCGGTTGAGCAGGCGGTGCAGCCGCCGTGTCGCTTGTACCGAGCTACGTCGAAGTGAAATCAGCGGGCGAATCCACGCTGAAAACACGAACAGGGGGTTGGCGGGTGGTGAACCCGGACCTCGTCAGCGCACGGCGGAGCCCCAAGGGCTC
>JAAYAO010000071.1 GCA_012719335.1 Propionibacterium sp.
AACTCGTTCTCGGCCATCACTTCGTCGGTGGCGTCGGGGGTGTACGAGTTGACCGTGACCTCCCAGTCCTCGTTGGCCAGTGTCGTGCCCAAGGGGTATGGGTTCTCCCGGGTGCCCTGCTCGCCGGCGGGGGCGTCGTCACCCGGCTCCTCGGCCGGCGCGTCCTCGGCGGGTTGTTCGTCGGCCGAACGAGTGGTCGTTTCGGTTTCGGAGATCGCCTCATCGAAGGCCTTGCCGATGGTGGTGACGAATGCGATCGCCCCAGCCAGGGTGCCGACCAAGGTGATGATCAGTGCCACCACGGCCATCTTCTTGGGCTTGTCCTTGCGGAAGAGCGCGACCAACGAGAGCACGAAGGCGATCGGCAGCAGGATCCACCCGAGCAGGTAAGCGCCCTCCATCACCGCGAAGATGAATCCGATGATGGCGAGTACCAAAGCCACGATGGCGATCACATTGCGGTTCTTCTTCGCCGGGGAAGCGCCGTGGTCGCCGGGGTCTGTTGCGGTGGGAGCCGGTGGGCCCCCGGCTGAGCTGCTGTAGGGCTGGGGCCCCTGTGGGTTGAATGGGGGCTGAGTGGACATCGGAATCCTCCTTGTTGAGTGCCCCTTCAGCAAATCGCGGTTGCGGGGGTGGCCGCATCGGCCGATCAGTCCCGCCGGTCTCCTCCGATCGGACGGTTTCGGCGTCGTGTCAGCGGCCCTGATGGCCGAGGCGACATGTCGGTGGCCGGATCTACGATGCTGATATGAGGCGATACGAGGTGGTCGGTGACGGCTCTGCGCCGCCGTTGTGGCGGTCGGTGCTGTTCCTGCCGCTGGTCTGCCTCGGCTCCATCTTCAGCGTCGTCTTTTCGCGCCCCTCGTACGCCGGCGATTCAGGAAGCGGAGTTTCGATTCTGATCCTGATCGTGGCGCTGTTGGTGGCATTCGGGCTGGGGCCGGCAGCGCTACTGCTGCGGCATCGTTTTCCGTTTGCCATGGTGATCGCGGCAGCCCTGACCTCGTTGCTGATCCCGATCGGCAATACCTTGCCGTTCATTCTGCTCGGTGCCCTGTTGAGCCGCCGGCGCGGCCCAGCGGTGCTGTGGACCACCACGCTGGTCGGCCTCACCTCGACGTTCGTGGTGGTCGCCGATGCGCTGGCCCAGCCGGTCGAGGCCTCTTTCTTCAAAACCATCTTCGCCCCGTCCGGGCAGGACTCCACCCAGCCGATGGATGTTCATCCGGTCGCGGTGATTCTGGTTGTGGTGATCGGCTTCGGTCTGGCGGTCGGGGCCGGGCTGTTGATGCGGGCGCATCAGGAAACGCGAGTGGCACGGCGCGCCGCCAGAGCCGATCGCGAAGCCCGCGCACGACTCGGGGACGAAGCGGCACGCCGGCAGGAGCGGGAGCGCATCGCGCGTGAGGTGCATGACGCGATGGGGCATCGGTTGTCGTTGTTGAACCTGCACGCCGGTGCGTTGGAGGCCAATGCGGGGAATGACACCCGACTGGCCGAATCCGCCCGGTTGGCGCGTACCACGGCGTCGGCGGCCATGGACGACCTGCGCTCGCTGCTGTCGGTGCTGCGTGACCCGGTCGGGTCGGACACCGCCGATCTGCCCCTGGCACGGTTGGCCGAGGTGGTGCACCAGTCGTTCGGGGCCGGTCAGCGGTTGAACTCCTCGATCATCATTCGCGACGCCGAGTCGGCCGAACCCTCCCTGGCCCGGGCGGTGTACCGGATCGTCCAGGAACTACTCACCAACGCCCGAAAGCATGCCCCCGACCAGACCCTGTGGTTGAGCGTCGAGGGCGGACCCGACACCGGCGTGGTGATCGACGCCCACAACCGCTATGACGGTGGACTCGAGACCGACCAGTCGGGAGGTTCTCGGGGTTTGGCGGGCATCACCGAACGCACCGAATTGCTGGGTGGGAGCATGACCTACGGCCTGGACCAAGGCGGCCGGGTCTTTCGGGTGCGGGTGGAACTGCCGTGGCGCAAGCGACCGGTGGGCTGAGCGACCCCGGTTCTGTCGGCGCGCGGGCCTAGGATACGAAGGTGTCCATTCGTGTGCTGCTCGTCGACGACGACCCGCTGGTCCGCGCCGGCCTGCGGTTCATGTTCGACAGCGCATCCGACCTTGAGGTGGTTGCCGAGGCCGGGGACGGGGCGACCGCGGTGGATATCGTCGCGAAACAGCGGCCCGACGTGGTGTTGATGGATCTGCGGATGCCCGGCATGGACGGGATCACGGCCACCAGCCGGATCCGTGCCCTGCCGCACCCGCCTGCTGTGATCGTCCTGACCACCTGGGATGTCGACGACGCGGTGCTGCGTTCCCTGGATGCCGGCGCCGCCGGCTTTCTGCTGAAGACCGCCAGCCCCTCCGACATCATGCAGGCGGTACGGGCGGTGATCGGGGGCGATGCCGTGCTGTCCCCGCGCAGCACTCGCCAACTGCTCGACCATTTGCGTGCCGGGGGCAGCAGCGAAGCCCGGTTGGCGGCGGAGAATGCCATGGCCGTGCTCACCGACCGGGAGCGTGAGGTTTGCCTCGCGGTGGGCCTGGGACTGACCAATTCCGAGATCGCCCGGCGGTTGTTCATCGCCGACACCACGGTGAAGGCACACCTGACGACGATTCAAACCAAGCTGGACGCGCGCAACAGGGTTGAGATCGCGGTCCTGGCCGAGCGAGCCGGGCTGATCACCGGGTGAACCGTCTCAGAAGGGGGTCAGGCAGCGCGGATCGCGGCGGGCCTGCAACAGGGCGTTCAACCGGTTGACCCCGTCGTCGGGGCCGCGCACCAGGCCGGCCGCGGCCAATGCCCCCAGGTGCACCCCACCGAGCAGGATCGAACCCAGCACCCGCACATCCACCTCGACCTCGGCGTCGGTGGTGGGGGTCATCGTGGCCTGCCCGTCGGTGACCTCGAGAGTCCAGGTGCCGTCGGTGAAACCCATCGGGTCGGCGACCCGGAAACTGCATCGGCCGTCGCGGACGTAGGGGCGCGCGGCGAAGGCGGTGGGTGCGTCCAGCACCCGCAACCACAACACGTCCTGGTTGGCGGTCACCGTGTAGCCGCGCCGGTCGGTCATCGCCCACGGCAGCGGATCGTCCACCGGGGCATTCGCCCAGCGCACCTTGGTCACCAGATCGATCGAACAGATGAAATCCCACAGGGCCAGCAGGGCCCGGTCGTCCACGGCCACCAGATCGACGACCTTGATCTGCTGGCTGCTGAACTGCTCACCGGTGTACTGCCAGGTGATGTAGCCGTCCAGGGTGCCGGTCTCGTCCCAGTGGGCGGCCGCACGCACCTTGGTGGTGGGCTCGAAGGTTTCCTCGTCGACCGCGCCGGTGAGTACCAGGCGGCGGGCCGGGTGCCGGACGATCGACCCGGCCTGCTGGGCGTGGAACTGGGCGAACACCTCGTCGGCGACCCGCGCCAACCCGTCCAGGGTGAGAAACTCCACCCGCCCGGCCGGGGGCTGGTTCAGGCCGAAACGCGGCCCGGCGTCGACCTCGATCTCGTGGCGGGAGGTCGCCGGCCCGAACCCGAACCGGCCGTAAATGGTCGCCTCGGTCACGGTCAGGCCCGCCACCGGAATGCCGTTGCGGTGCGCACTCGTCAGTGATTCGGTCATCAACCGGCGCAGGAAGCCCTTGCGGCGGTGGGTGGGGCGCACCGTCACGTCCGAGATCTGGTGCAGCGGCACCGTCCGGCCACCGCCCAGGGACAACTCGCCGGTCCACTCACAGAAGGTGGCGACCGGTTCGTCATCGCTGATCGCGCCCTCGGGGCTGCCGGTGGCATGCACCCGGCGCAGCGACCACCCCTCCTCGAAAGCGATTCGCGCCTCGCCGCGCAAACGGGATTCCGACACCCGATCCTGATGGAAACCGCGCCGCACGGCCGCGACCCAGGCCTGGAAGGCCGGATCCTCGTGGGCGTCGGGTTCGGTGATGCTGCTCAGGCGATAGTCGTAATCCACCCCTTCACTTTAGTGACTGTGCATCACCATCAGATTCGGGTACTCCGCCACGTCCTCGTGTTGGTCGACGATCTCGGTCCACGGCACCCATCGCGGCGCCCAATGCCCCTGGGCCAGTTGCACGAAGCCGGCGCGGGTGGCGGCTTCCCGGGAATCCCCGGCGTAGTCGACCAGGACGTATTCACCGGCCCGGCGCAGCACCTGCACCGGGGTGCGGGCCGGCCCCCACGTGGCCACGCTGGTGACGTGCAGCCAGCGCAGGATGTCGGCGTTGTCGACGACCTTGCGCAGG
>JAAYAO010000072.1 GCA_012719335.1 Propionibacterium sp.
CCTCGGTGTTGCCCAGCTTGGTCTTGGTCTGGCCCTCGAACTGCGGTTCGGACAGCTTGATCGACACGATCGCGGTCAGACCCTCACGGATGTCGTCACCCGATACCCGGTCCTCGCGCTTCTTGATCATCCCCCAGGATTCGCCCCACTTGTTGACCGTGTTGGTCAACGCCGAACGGAAACCCTCCTCGTGGGTGCCGCCCTCGTGGGTGTTGATCGTGTTGGCGAAGGTGTGCACCGATTCGTTGAACGAGGTGTTCCACTGCATCGCCACCTCCAGGCCCATGCCCTGTTCGGGCTGGTGGGCCTCGACCGCGATCACGGTGGGGTGGATGGTTTCCTTCGTCGCGGTCAGGTGGGCGACGTAGTCGATCAGCCCGTTGTCGTAACGAAAGGTCTGGGACGGCGCCTCGCCGGTCTCGGGGTCGGCCTTGTCGGGCCGCTCATCGGTGAGCACGATGGTCAGGCCCTTGTTCAGGAAGGCCATCTCCCGGAACCGGTTCAACAGGGTGTCGTAGGAGTAGTCGGTGGTCTCGAAGATCTCGTCCGAGGCCCAGAAGGTGACGGTGGTGCCGGTCCGGTCCGACTCCTCCAACCGCTCCAGGGGGCCGTCCGGCTCACCGAGGGAGAAGGACTGCTGCCAGTGGTACCCGTCGCGCCAGACGTCGACGGTCAGCTTGCCCGACAGGGCGTTCACCACCGACACGCCCACACCGTGCAGGCCACCGGACACCTTGTAGCCGCCGTCGCCGAACTTGCCGCCGGCGTGCAGCACGGTCAGGGCGACGGTGACCGCGGGGATCTGTTCCACCGGGTGCAAGCCGACCGGGATGCCGCGGCCGTTGTCGACCACCCGGATGCCGCCCTCGGGCAGGATCGTGACCCCGATGGTGTCGCAGTACCCGGCCAGGGCTTCGTCGACGGAATTGTCGACCACCTCGTAGACCAGGTGATGCAGACCCCGTTCACCGGTCGACCCGATGTACATGCCGGGTCGCTTGCGAACCGCTTCCAGACCTTCCAGCACCGAGATCGAACTCGCGTCGTACTGTCCCTCGGCGACCGCGTGTGACACGGTTCCCGAGATCGTGGCCAGCTCGGCCTCGGTGAGTTCACCGGAGATATCTCCGAGCGGATTCAACGGGCCCGTGGACTCTTCGCTCACCGGGTCGTCTCCTGTCGTCACTAATGCTCCATCACGCAAACACGGTGAGTCTACCGCTTCCGACCCCGAAAACCCGCCTCCACGGCCGCAGTGGACGCCAGAATTTGGTGGACATGCCCGTCAGCGGCCCTCAGCGGCGCGCAGACGCCCCGAACCCCCCGGTTATGTAGGGTCCTACCTCACGTCTTGGGCTGATCCGGCAACCGAATCACCGGCACCCACACCTGATAGCTCAGATCGGTCGGGTTCCAGACCCGGGTACCGAAGCCCAGCAGGCTGTTGTCGGTGTACTCCAGGTCGAGGAAACCGACCAACAGGTAGGCCGACGGTTCGCTCTCCATCTTCTCCCACCACTCGGCCGCCATCGGGGCGCCGGTCGCCGGCACCAGGGCCACGGCGTCGCTGGAGGTGCGGAAACCGTTCGGCGACACGATTTCGCCGGAACGGGGTTCCCGGAAGGCGATCCAGCCGAACTCACCGCTGCGGAAACTCACCGATTCGTGCCAGGTGTTGGTGATCGAGCCGATCACCCGGTACTCCCAGTACCAGGTGTCGTCGTACTCCTGGATCCGCTGCACCTCGGCATGGTGCACCACGATCTCGTAGGGGCCGATCTCCAGCACGCTGCCGGGTTGGCGCGACAGGATGAGATCACGACGGCCCTCGAAACCCCCGGCCCCGAACACCGCGGCGATGATCGCGGCCAGCAGCACCAGTATCCCGAGTACCCACGCCCAGCGCGGCAACCGGAAGGGACGCACCGGTTGGCTCCATTGGTCGGTGAGCGGCTTGTCGTCCAGCCACTGCCCGATCCTCATCGGATCACCTCCGAAATGCCGCGCCAGCTCGACGGATCGAGCAGCACCCCGCCGAGGTTCTCCACCTGAGAGGTGGGCACCTCGAGCACGGTCACCACCTGGGTCGGTTCGTCGCGGGGAACATCGAAACAGCTCATCCGGTACTGCGGGGGAATCACATGGCTCTGATCCCCCGACCAGGACATGTTCTGTTCGGTGTTGGTCAGGCCGATATTGCAGTACCCCTCCGAATCGGCCGCGATGGTCACCTCCACCACGACAACCACGTAGGTGATCCCCGGCGGGGCGTGGTACGGCGTCGAACTGCCGGTGCCGACCCGGGTGTGCAACATGCCCAGGTACTCGTAGGTGATCCCGTCCTTGGTGACCTTCTCACCCGGTTCGTGCACGGTGTAGTTGGTCAGGGTGTAGCTGTAGGTCATGCCGAGCCAGACGGTCAGGAAGGACAGCGCCATCAACAGGGCGGCCACGAAGGCCTGCCATCGTCCGACGTACCACCACGGGGTGCGCATCAGTTGCCTCCCGACACCGGGTACCGCTGGTAGATCAGCGATCGCCAGCGCGACTCGTCGATCACCTGCTGGGCCTGATCGTCCTCGGGGCCGAGGTGGATCCGGGTCGCCGGGTTGCGCACCACCGTGTCGCTGGACGGAGTGATCCGCAGAGCCAGATCACCGATGTCATCGGGATCCACCTCGAACAGCATCTCGTACTCGGTCCACTTGCTGTCGCCGACGACCACCATGCCACCCTCATGGCGGTACTCCTTGTTACCGGGGCCGAGCAGGGTGGCAGCCAGCCCGTCCCCCTCGCCGGTGGCACTGGCCCGTACCGAGACAACCACCCACCGCGAATTCGACACCACCACACCGCCCCGGGAACTGGCGATCACCTGTCCGTACCGCACATCGTCGACGGTGATGTCGACCGGGCCCACCGCGACCGTTTCGCCGACCACCCCGTCGCGGTAGTCGTAGATGTTGTCGCCGAGATGTTCGGCCAGCATCCAGCCGGCGGTGCTGACGGCGAAGGCGGCCAGCAGCAGGGCCAGCGACCCACGCAGCTTGCGCCAGGTGGTCAGCACGAAGGTGCTCACCCGCTTCTTCGGCATCGGCGCCGGCACCGGGTTGTCGGACGGGTGGGCGTGGGCGCGGAAGAGTTGCAGGCAGCGGTGGAAGCCGACCGCGAGCAGGGTCAGCCGCACCGTTTCCAGCAGCAGGCCGACGACCAGTTCGATGCCGGGCAGCAGTCCGGTCCAGATCACCGTCGGGTGACCGCCGGCCACGTCCACCAGGGCGGTGGTGAGCAGGCTCTTCGCCACCGAGGTTGCGTTGTGCAGCAGCACGAAGGCGGTCAGGAACGGCAGCCCCGCTTTCAGCACCAGCCGCAGGGCATGCAGGGTGGGCAGGTATTTGTCGTCGATGTCGCCGAGCAGGGTTTCCTGCAACCACAGGCCGACGCGTCGTCCGACATCGTTCTCGCCGGCGGGTCGGGTTTCGGCGGTCAGGGCCATCTTGCGCACCAGGGTGAGCCGGCGGGCACCGGGCACCTGACTGGCCAGCGGCTGGCCCTTGCGCCACATGTCGGCGACCGACACCACCCGGCTGCCGAAAACCAGGGCGGCCACGGCCAGCCACAACAGCGGTTCGGTGACCGCCTTCAACAGGGACGAGGAGATCAGGTCCTCCCACAACGGCACCACCCAGGCCAAGAAGGCCGGCAGGTCGATGCGGATCGCGTCGAAGGCGGTGCTCAGCCCGGCGATGCCCTCGTCCCACCAGGCCCGGAACTGGCGGTTGCGCAACCAGAAGTTGAGGTTGGAGAACCAGCGTGAGGCGGCCAACACCAGACCCATCACGAAGAACGCTTCGGTGACGGTCACCAGAATGCCCATCCAGCGCCAGCCGGTGCGGTCGTGGATCAGATCGAGCACCCGTCGCAGGATGTAGGCGCCCAGCAGCACCGCCAGGACGGTGCCGACCCCGGCCCGGTCGGGATTCAACACGGCCAGCAGGTTGTCGCCGAGCGATCCGTAGTAGACGAAGGTGATCAGGGTGAGTTCATTGACCGCATCGCCGACATAGCCGAAGGCCGCATACATCGCCAGCAGCGGCAACAGGGTCAGCACCAGCATTCGGGTCAACCCGATCCGGCCCTCTTCCTGATCCGGTGGGGCGTCGGGCACCATCTCGGCGGTGCCGAGTTTGTCACCGACCACCCGCAGCATCACCACCGCAACGACCAGGGAGAGCACGAACCCGAGCGAA
>JAAYAO010000073.1 GCA_012719335.1 Propionibacterium sp.
ATGTTCGCCAGCATCAGGGCGTTCAGCGGCCAATGCAGGCCCAGCGGCACCAGGAAGGGGTAGACCAGCGGGATCAGGATCGCGAACACGAAGGGGGCGTTGCCGTTCAACCAGGCCAGCCCGGTGCCCAGGCCGGTGCCCAGCCAGATGCCCAGCGGGCCGAGCAGAAAGGCGGTGACCGGGATCATCACCAGCATCGACAGGAAGGGCACGAAGACCATCTGCACGTTCTCGGGGAAGATCTTGCGCAGCAGTTTGTAGACCACGGCCAACACCGCGACCATGATCAGTGGTACGAACACCTGCCCGCCGTAGCCGTTGAGTTGCATCGGCAGACCGAAGATGTTCGCCACACAGGTCGGGTCGGCCCCGGGGATCGGGCTCTCGGTGCAGACCGTGTCGGGGAACCTGGTGGTGTCGGAGAGGCTGATGAACTCCGGGGTCATCAACGCACCCATGATGGTGGCGCCCACCCACGGGTCGATGTTCAGGGCCTTGGCGGCGTTGTAGGCCACCATCACCGGCAGGAAGTAGAACACCGCACGCCACATCGCGTCGACGAAGATCCAGCCGGCCGACTTGTCGGCGGCCCGGAAGTCGACCACGCCCAAGGCGTCCAGTACCGCCGCGCCGGCGATGATCAGGGACGCGCCGAGCAGGACGCCGAGCAGCGGGCGGAAGGAGTCGGACAGGTATTCGAAGAAGGCATCGAGCCAGGCGACCTTGCCGCGGGCCTTGGATCGGGCCGCGGCCTTCACGTCGGCGTCGGATCGGGAACCGGCCGCCTTCATCTCGGGCAGGTTCATGATGTCGGTGTAGACGCTCTGGACCGCGCCACCCACCACGACCTGGTAGCGGTCCCCGGCCTGGGGTACGGCTCCCATCACGGCGGGGACGGCGTCGAGTGCAGCGGCATCGACCTGTCCGGCATCCTTCAACTCGAAGCGAAGCCGGGTGGCGCAGTGGGTGAGGCTGACGATGTTGTCGGCTCCGCCGACCCCGTCGACGATCGCCTCCGCGTCGGTTCTGGTACTGGGTTCCACGTTGAATCCCCTTCGTCCGAACCCGCTCAGGCAATAAAAAAGACCCGAGACGCGGATTCGCATCTCAGGTCTTGCCCCTTGCGGGTAACAACCCTGTGTGAGCACTTGCTGCTCGGACAGAAGGCTACTCCGACCCGTTCGGGTGGTCCATGCCCACGGGGGTATCCACTACGAGATGTACGACACAGCCGGTCACCGGCGCTGATCGTGCCGTGCCACACCCCCGCGCAGCCGAGTGGGTCGGTTGCCGGTGGCGCCGGTTACTCGTCGTCCTCTTCGTCCTTGCGCTCGCCACGGCGCACGAACATCCCCATCCCCGGCAGACCACGGACGGCGTGGGCGAGGTCGGTGACCGCTTCGAGGATGTGGGTGACATCGGGGCCGATGTGTTCGATCTGGTCGGCCAGCCCGGGCATTCGGTCGATCAGGTTCTTCATCGCCTGCACCTCCTGCCGGTCGATGGACGACACCACCTCATCGGCGATCGGCAGGGCCTTCGGGGCGAGGTCCTCCACCGGTGCCAGCACGGCGTCGACGCGGGTGACCATCTCTTCGGTGCGGCCCACGAGTTGTTCGGCCCTGGTCACAATCGCCTCGGCCCGGATCGCGACCTGTTCGGCGTCGGCGCGGGCCCGGTCGGCACCGTCGATGACGACCTCGGTGCGGGCGATCAGGTTCTCCGCGTCGTCGAGCAGTTTCTCCATCCGGCCCACCCCGGCAATCACCCTGGGGACGAGATCGATCATCTCCTTGGCCTGCTCGGTGCCCAGGTGGGCGGCTCGCATCAGGTCGACCGGTGTCGGCAATTTCATGGGTTCATCATGTCGCACCGATCCGATCGGCAACAGGTGACCGGCAAATGACGGGGACCTCCGGGTTGTCCGCCGGGCCGCTGCTGCAAACCGCCTCCTTGCGGGCCTTCGACCCGCGATATCGGATATCGGCCCACCAGAAGGCGGTTTGCAGTTGCCGAGTCGTGCCCCGGTCGGCTACTTTTGCTCCCATGTTGACGACCGCGCGCCCCGAGCTGCTGCTGTCGTCCCTTTTTTCGGTCGGTTGTTGTCGGTGTTGTCACCGCTCCAACTCCTGACCTGAACGTCGCCCCAGGGCGCTCCTGATCGGGAGTTGGGCCTCGAACCCCCTCCCGACAACACCTCTTGGAGCCCCTGTCATGACTCTCGATCTCGCTTTCGTCGGCGGCAACACCACCCATGCCACCCTCGCCCAGTTCGCCGCCGAAGTCGGCGTCGGTTTCCGGCTGGTTGCCCAGCGGATCACCCAGATGGAGATCTTCCCGGTCAGCGTGGTGACCGTGGAGTTCGACACCGACACCCCCGAGGTGTCGCGGTGGTTCGCCGCCCGCGGTATTCACCGGATCGCGGCCTGACGCCGCTCCGGTCGCAGCGGCAGGACTGGTTTCGACACGGCGCTTCGCGCCTGCTCAACCGACGTCCACGGGAGGCGGGCTTCCGCGCATCCGTCCGGCGGGGTTTCGACACCGCGCGCCGAGGCGCGCGGGCTCAACCAGCGTGAAAAATCCTCCGCACGACGGCGGGGGTTGTGAGGACCGGTGCTATCGCGACAGCAGGTACTCCAGCTGGGCTTTCGATTCGGGCCACTCGCCGGCCAGCATCGAGTACATGTACATGTCGCGGATGGTGCCGTCGCGGCGGATCTTGTCGTGGCGCAACACACCGTCCAGCTTCGCACCGAGCCGCAGGATCGCCCGCTGGCTGGCGTGGTTGAAGTTGTCGGTGTGCCAGACGATCGCGGCAACACCGAGCACCTCGAAGGCGTGCGTCATCAGGGCCAGCTTGGTGGCGGTGTTCACGTGCGTGCGTTGTGCCGACGCCGCGTACCAGGTGTGGCCGATGCCGAGGCGCCCCAACGGCACGTCGATGGCGTAGTAGCTGGTGCAACCGACCACGCGTCCGCCGATCGTGTCGGTGACCACGAACGGCACCCGGTCGGCGGTGTCCAAGGCAGTGCGGATATACGCCTCGACATCGGCCGGTTCGGGCGCCGAGGTGACCCGTAGCCGCCAGAGTTCACCGTCGCGGACGACCCCGGCCAGCGCGTCGACGTGCTCGAGGCCCAGTGGCTCGATGCGTACCCCGCGGCCCTCCAGGGCGACGGGTTCGACCGGCAGCACCTCAGAAACCCAGCCGGTTGAGGTGTTTGGCGTCGGTCTGCCAGTCCTTCATCACCTTCACCTTGAGCGACAGGTGGACGGGGGTGCCGAGCAACGCGTTGATCTGTTTCCGGGCCCGGGTGCCGACCTCGCGCAGCCGCGACCCCTGATGACCGATCACGATGCCCTTCTGGGATTCGCGTTCCACCACCATGGTGGCGAATACGTCCAGCAGCGGTTTGTCGGCGGGGCGATCCTCCCGCGGCAGCATCTCGTCGATCACCACGGTGATCGAGTGCGGCAGTTCCTCGCGCACCTCGTCCAGCACCGCCTCGCGGATCAGTTCGGCGACCAGGGTTTCGGTCGGCTCGTCGGTGATCTCACCGTCGGGGTAATAGGCCGGGCCCTGGGGCAGCAGCGAGATCAGCAGGTCACCGACCAGCTCGACTTGCTCCCCCGACACCGCCGAGCAGGGCACGATGTGCTCCCACTCGATGCCGAGCTGCTCCTCCAGGCCCTGAATCGCCATCAGGTGTTGCCGCATCCGGTCGCTGCCGACCACGTCGGCCTTGGTGGCCACCGCCACCAGTTTGGGGCGCTTGGGCAGTTCGGCGATCTGCTGCACCAGGTAGGTGTCGCCGGGGCCGATCCGTTGCGAGGCCGGGAAGCACACCCCGATCACATCGACCTCGGCCCAGGTGTCGTAGACGATGTCGTTGAGCCGCTCCCCCAGCAGGGTGCGCGGACGGTGCAACCCGGGAGTGTCGATCAGCACGAGCTGGGCGTCGTCACGGTGCACGATGCCGCGGATCGCGTGCCGGGTGGTCTGCGGTTTCGACGACGCGATCGCGATCTTCTGCCCCACCAGGGCATTGGTCAGCGTCGATTTGCCGGCGTTGGGCCGGCCCACGAAGCAGGCGAACCCGGAACGGAACTCGGTCATCAATCTCCTCAGGTGTGTCGTTGGGCCGATTCGGTGGCCAGCCGGGCCGCCGCGTCCGCGCCGATGTCGTCGCTCTCCTCGACCGCCCGGGTGGCCAGCACGGTGGCGATCCGATTGCGCCGGCCGGTGCCGCGTTCGGCGATCAGCTCCAGGCCCTGGTAGTGCACCACCGAGCCGGGGATCGGCACCTTGTTGAGTTCCTTGGCCATCACCCCGATCACCGAGTCGACGTCCTCGTCGTCGAGTTCCAGCCCGAACAGCACACCGAGTTCGTCCAGTGGCAGGCGGGCCGAGACCCGGAACCGGTCGGCGCTGAGTTCCTGCCAGGGGGCGATCTCCTCGTCGTATTCGTCGACGATCTCGCCGACGATCTCCTCCAGCAGATCCTCGATGGTGACCACCCCGGAGGTTCCGCCGAACTCGTCGACCACGATCACCAGGTGCGAGTGGCTGGTCTGCATCTCCTTGAGCAGGGTGTCGGCCGGTTTCGAGTCGGGGCAGAAGGTGGCCGGACGCATCAGCGACTCGACCCGCTCGGAGGACTGGGCCTGCGGGTTGTCGTACATCCGCTTCATCAGGTCCTTGAGGAAGCAGATGCCGACCACCTCGTCCAGACCGCCCTCACCGACCACCGGGATTCGGGAGAAGCCCGAGCGCAGCGCCAACGAGGTGGCCTGGCGCAGGGTCTTGTGCGCCTCGATGAACACCACCTCGGTGCGCGGCACCATCACTTCCTTCACGATGGTGTTGTCCAGCTCGAACACCGAGTGGATCATCTGCCGTTCCCGGTCCTCGATCAGTTCGCTGGCCCCGGCCATGTCGACCATCTCGCGCAGCTCGGCCTCGGACGCGAACGGCCCGTAGTCGAAGCCCTTGCCGGGGGTGAGGGCGTTGCCGATCCAGATCAGGAACTGGCTGATCGGGCCGAGCACGGTGGCCAGCGCACTGACCGGCCCGGACGAGGCCAGCACCACCCGCAGGGCGTGTTGCCGGCCCAGGGTGCGCGGGGCGACCTCCCAGGCGATGAACGACACCAGCACCATCACCCCGCCCGCCAGCAGCAACTGCAGCCAGGTGCGGGAGAAGTTCTCGAACACCACCAGGGCGACCAGCACCACGCAGACCACCTCGAACACGGTGCGCACCAGCAGCACCGAGTTGACGTAGGGGTGCAGGTCCTCGGCCATGTCCATCAACCGTTGGGCGCCGTGACGCTCCTCCTCGACCAGGGTCTTGGCCCGGGATCGGGTCAGGGTGTGCAGCGACGATTCGACCGCGGCCAGCACCCCGGCCAGGATCGCGAGCACGCCGGCGACCGCCAGCAACACGATGTGGGTGGTGCTCATGGTCGACGGTCGTCCCAGGCCGCCAGCAGCCGGTCCTTCAACCCGAACATCTCGGCCCGGTCGGCGTCGGTGTCGTGGTCGAAGCCGAGCAGGTGCAGGATGCCGTGCACCATCAGGTACTCGGTTTCCTGTTCCGGACGTCGCCCGTTCTCCGCGGCCTGTCGCGCGGTGACCTGGGGGCACAAAACCACGTCGCCGAGCACCACCTCGAGGTCGTCGCCGGTGTCGTCATCGGGGTCGTAGCCGGGTCGCAGCTCGTCCATCGGAAAGCTCAGCACGTCGGTCGGGCCCGACTCCCCCATCCACTGCTCGTGGTAGGAGGTCATCGCCTCCTCGTCGACGAACAGCAGCGACAGCACCGCTTGGGGGTGGACGCGCAGTTCGGTGAGCACGAACTCGGCCAGCGCGACGAGGTGCTTCTCCGACACCTCGATGCCGGATTCGTTGGTCAGTTCAACCGTCATCGCCGAACCTGCTTGTCGTCGTTGGCCTCGAACTCGTCGTAGGCGGCCACGATCCGGCCCACCAGTTTGTGGCGCACCACGTCGCGGTTGGTCAGTTGGCAGAAGGTGACGTCGTCCACCTCACCCAGGATGCCCTGCACCACCCGCAGCCCGGAGCGGGTACCGCGGGGCAGGTCGACCTGGGTGACGTCCCCGGTCACCACCATCTTCGACCCGAACCCCAGCCGGGTGAGGAACATCTTCATCTG
>JAAYAO010000074.1 GCA_012719335.1 Propionibacterium sp.
AACGGCCGTTCCTCGGTGGGCGCCCAGGCGTACACGTCGAGGTGCACCCCGACCGCCCTCGCCGCAGCCGTCGCCGTCATACCCCCATCCATCAACGACAAGAACTCTTGCCGGACCTCTTCGGAATACCTCACAACACCTCACATCGATCAGGTGTTGCACCCATTCCTTGAACTCACGAAGCCAATATGGCTTCGGTGGTCGCCATGCTCGAGGTTTCGGTCGGGCATCTGCCCGGCGGCCGGTGAGAATGAGCCCGCCGGGGGTTTCGACACGGGTCGCAAGCGACCCTGCTCACCGGCGTGGTGGGAGCGGGGTCCGGTTCGGCGTGTACCGCACGGGGTTTCGACACGCCGCTACGCGGCGGCTCAACCAGCGTGGCGGGGGCGCAAGCCCGGCTCAACCAGCGTGGCGGGGGCACAGGCCCGGCTCAACCAGCGTGGCGGGGGCACAGGCCCGGCTCAACCAGCGTGGCAAGCCGGCTCAGGCGGCGCGGGAACGGGACCGCCGTCCGCGGCTGCGGGAACGCTGTTGTTGGCCACCGCGGCGAGGCCGCCCCGACGCCGGCGGCTGGGACTGCTGCTGTGGCGCGCCGATTCGGGCGGCCACCTCGGCGGCGTCCAATCGCACCCGCTCACCGGGGGCCAGCCCGTGCAGCACCTCGGCCGAGGCATCGCGCGTCTGCGCGGTGATCTTGGCCGCCCGCATCAGCGACTGCACCTCACGGCGCTGTTCGGGCGTCGCGATGGTGACCACGGTGCCGGTGTTACCGGCCCGGGCGGTTCGTCCGGAGCGGTGCAGGTACGCCTTGTGTTCGGCCGGCGGGTCGGCGTGCACGACCAGCGCCACCTCGTCGACGTGGATGCCGCGGGCGGCGATGTCGGTGGCCACCAGGGTCTGCACCCGACCCGACCCGAAGGCATCCAGATTGCGGGTGCGGGCGTTCTGGCTCAGGTTGCCGTGCAGGTCCACCGCCGGAATGCCGCGTCCGACGAGTTGTTTGGCCAGTCGCTTCGCCCCGTGCTTGGTGCGGGTGAAGAAGATGGTGCGCCCCGGGGCGGCGGCCAGGTCGGCGATCACATCGGTGCGCCGCTCGGCAGGCACGGTCAGCAGGTGGTGCTCCATGGTGGCCACCGGGGAGGTGGGCGAATCCGCCTCATGCACCACGGGGTCGGTCAGGAATTGCTTCACCAGTACGTTGACGGCCTTGTCCAGGGTGGCCGAGAAGAGCAGCCGCTGCGAACCGGCCGGGGTCGCGGCCAGAATCTTCTTCACCCCGGGCAGGAAGCCCATGTCACTCATGTGGTCGGCCTCGTCGATCACGGTGATCTCGATGTCGGCCAACGACAGATGTCCCTGATCGCGCAGGTCGAGCAGACGGCCAGGGGTGGCGACCAGCACGTCGACGCCGGCGGTCAGCGCCCGCACCTGCGGGTTCTGATTCACCCCACCGAAGATGGTCAGCGCCGACAGGCGGGCCGCATCGGCCAGCGGCCGCAGGGATTCGGTGATCTGGGCGGCCAGTTCCCGGGTCGGGGCCAGTACCAGGGCCCGCGGCCGGCCCTTGGCGGGGCGGCGCCGGTCGGCGGCCAGCCGGGTCACGATCGGCAACAGAAAGGCGTAGGTCTTTCCCGACCCGGTACGGCCGCGGCCGAGCACATCGCGGCCGGCCAGCGAATCGGGCAGGGTGGCGTGCTGAATCGGGGTCGGGGTCTCGATGCCACGTTCGGCGAGCACCGAGCACAAGTTGCTGGGCACGCCGAGGCGTGCGAAAAGCGAAGTCACAGTTGTTTTTCCTTGGGCGTCTCGCCCGACGCGCTCGTGCTGAAGCTGATCCGGTTGATCAGTGCGGCGCGACCAGCAGCCCGTCCGGGCCGCATCATCGAAAGATCCGAGGCAAGACTGGTGCGGATCTCCGGCACAGACGCTACCGCCCCGTGGCCCGAATCGGCGAATCGGGCTGCGAGGCCGGACCATCGTGAGATGGCCCGGGACGAGATGCCCCCGGCCAATGGTGGGGTGCACGCCGTGGTGTGGCGCGTCGTGCCTCAACCGCGTCCGTCCCGCCTCAGGGCCCACCCGGGGGCCGAAGATAGGGCGTCTGCCCCATGTGTGACCCCCCGCCTCAGGCGGATCGTGGAGACATGTTCCAGCATGACTACGAGTACCTGCAGCAGTACCTCGCCCGGCGACGTGACTGGGTTGCCCGGGCCGACGAGGAGCGGCTGGCCCGGCAGATCTCCGAGGGATGGTTGCGCCGGCTGCGGAGCAGGTTGCGCCGACCCGTCCGGGCCGAGGCACCGTCGCGGCGATCGGTCGAACGTGGCCGCCTCGGTGTCTCCGGCGTCTGCTGATCCGGCCGTGATCGTGACACGATGACGTGTGTGTTTCCTGCCCCACGATTGGTCGGCCGGGCTGCCGAACTGGACGAGCTGACCCGCATCGCCGACGCCGTCCGCGACGGCAGCGGCGGGCAACTGGTGTTGTTGCCCGGTGAAGCCGGGATCGGTAAGACCACCACGATCCGCGCTTTCTGCGCGACCCGGGAAGCCACCGTGCTCACCGGCCAATGCCTGATGTTCGGTGCCGAAACGATGCCGTTGGCCGCGACCAGCCACGCGCTGCGCGACCTGGTCACCCGGTTCGGGCCCGATCGGGTCGCGCAATGGGCCGGCGCCGGCGCCGATGCCCTGGCCACGATCGTCCCGGCGCGCTGGGCGGAGGTACCGCGGAAGTCGGGCGGATGCAGCAATTCGAGGCCGTCGCCGCGGTACTGGAGGGTGCGGCCGGCGAGCACCCGGTGATTCTGGTGGTGGAGGACCTGCACTGGGCCGACGCCGCCACAGCGCACCTGCTGCAGTTCCTCTCCTCGGTGTTGTCCGCCCAAGCCCCCGTCCTGATCCTGGTGAGTTACCGCTCCGATGAACTCACCGGCCCGCATCCGTTGCGCTCCGCACTCGCCGAGTTGCAGCGCCGGCCCCGGGTGCATCGGGTCGGCCTCGACCCGATGGCCGCCCACGAGATCGTCGAACTGATCGAACCACTGCACACGATGTCCTCCGACGCAATCGCGCGGGTGGTGGAACGTTCCGAAGGGGTGCCCTACTTCGCCGAGGAGTTGGCCGCCTGTGGGGCGGTCGGCACCCTGCCCAGCACCCTGCGCGAAGCCCTGTTGGTGCGCGTACGGCAACTGTCCCCGGCCACCCAACGCCTGCTGCAGGTGGCCGCGGTGGCCGGCAACCGGTTCACCGCGGAGTTGCTGTCGGCGGTCACCGGTGATCCCGATCCGTCCGACGAGTTGCGTGAGGCCGTGGCCGCGACCGTGTTGGTGCCGGTCGACGGCGCCTTCGCCTTTCGCCACGCCCTGCTGACCGAGGTGATGACCAGCGAATTGCTGCCCGGGGAGGCCAAGCGGCTGCACGGCGCCTACGCCGATGCGATCACCGCCCACCCCGACCGTTTCGACAGCCACGATGTGTCGCAGCATCTGTTGCAGGCGGGCCGTCCCCAGGCGGCTTTCCGGGCCTGCCTGGCCCGCGCCGAGCAGCTCGGCGAGGCGCATCTGGACAATGTCGGCCTGTTCGAAACCGCGCTGGACCTGTGGGATCAGGTGGACGATCCCGAGTCGATCTCCGGTGGTGGTCGTGACGACCTGCTGTTGCGCGCGGCCAGGGCCGCCAACCGCACCGGCGACTCCCACCGGGTGTACAAACTGGCCCGGGCCTGCCTGGACGCCACCCCGGCCGATGCCGACCGCAGCGTACGGGCCCACCGGATGGTGACCCTCGCCGAGGCGATGGAGTTCTCCGGTGCCGGCGACGGCTTGGCCTTGGCCAACGAGGCCTTCACCCTGATCGCCCAGGATCCACCGGGCACGGCCTGGTTGGGGGCGATCGCATTGATCGCGCAACTGGAGATGCTGCGCGGTGATCGGCGAGTGGCCGTTCGGCGCGCGGAGGAGGGCCTGGTCCTGGCCGACTCGCTGGGCACGGTGCGCTACCAGCGGCGCTTGCGCAACACCCGGGCCAGTGCGCTGGCAAACCTCGGCCATGAGGACGAGTCGCACCGCGTCCTGGCCGAGCTGTGCGAACGACTGCCGCAGCACTCCGAACCCGGCGAACCCGAGTCGGCCGCCCGCAGTCAGGTCGAAACACTGGAACGCTCCCAGATTCGCCACTTCATCAACTTCTCCCACGTGTTGAACCTCGCCGGCGAATACGAGCGGGCTGCCGACGTGGCCCGCAAGGGCATGGATCGGGCTCGCGAGCTGGGGCTCGCCCGGTCATCGGGGGCGATGGCATCGGGCAATCGCGCCGAGCCGCTGTTGGCGCTCGGCCGGTGGTCCGAGGCGGACACCCTGGTCGAGCAGGCCCTGAGTCACGGCCCGCCGATGGAGTACTTCATTCAACTGCTGGCCCTGCGTGGAGAGCTGGCTTGGTTGCGCGGTGACCCCCGGCGTGCCCGCAGTTGCAGCGACGAGTTGCTGCGGATCGTCAACTCGCGACATGCCCAACCGCAACAACTGGTGCACGTGCACTGGGTCGCGGCCCGCCTGGATCTCGATGCCGAAGCCCCGGATACGGCAGCAAAGCAGGTGCTCCGGGCCCTGACCGTGAGCCCGCACGAGCACCCCACCCCGCGATGGCGGTTGGCGGTGCTGGGACGGTTGGCCATCGCTCGCGGAGCAGTCGGCCTCACCCACGACCTGCTCGACGGGTTCGTCGAAGCCATGCCCCCGGTGCGGATGACCCCACTGCTCAGCGTCGCCGACAAGGCTGCCCGTACCGGTGCGTCCGACGACTGGCATGCCGTCCTCGATGTCGACCCGGCCCGGTTGCCGGTGTGGTTGGAACTGACCGCACTCGACGAGTTGGCCGAGGCCCAATTGCGGGAACGCAGCTCCGCCTCCGAGATCATCGAGCGGGGTCGGGCGCTGGCCGCGAAACTGGGTGCCGCCGGGTTCGTCGAGCGGTTCGCCGATTCGGCTCGCCGCGACCGGATCACCCGCTCCGAGCGCCCGGGTGGGCTCACCCCGCGCGAACTCGAGGTGCTGCGGCTGGTCGCCCGGGGGGCAGTCCAACGCCCAGATCGCAATAACCCTGGTGGTGTCGGCCAAGACCGCCAGCGTGCACGTGTCGAACATCCTGGCGAAGCTGGGGGTGTCGTCACGCACCGAGGCCGCAGCCTGGGCACATCGACACGGCGTCGCCGACTGAATCCGGCAGTCGACACCGGTGCCCGACCCGCGTCTACTCCCCCGGGGTGGGCAACCCGAGCTCGGCCCGCACCTGATCGGCGCTGAGGTCTCCCGGGCGGGCCCCGGTGGCCGCGGCGTGCCGGGCCAGCCCGGCCAGCAAGGTGTTGACCGGGGCCACCTGCCCCGTGGCGTTGGCGATCGCGGTGATCTCGCCGTTCAGGTAGTCGGTCTCGACGCTGCCGCGGCCCTTGGCCAGGGATTGCCAGGTCGATCCACCCAGTTCGGCCGGTGCCCCGGGCACCTCGGCGATCCGCGGCCCGTCCTTGCGCACCGCCGCTTCGGTCTCGTCGTCGGTGATCTCGATGCCGGCCGCGGCGATCACCCGCCGGGCTTCGGCCTCGGCAGCCTCGGTGATGTCGCGTGCCCCCGCACCCGGCCCGAGCAGGGCTTGCACCACGTTGCCGAGGTTGGTGATCAACTTGCGGTACTTCCAGGGCATCACGTCATCGGGGGTCGGCACGACCATCTTGGTCGTGCCCCAGTCGCGGCTCATCTCGGCCAGCAGTTCGCGGTCGGCGTCGGTGGTGAGTGCCGCGGGCACCCGGGCGCAGTGCAGCACCGCCACGGTCGGGGTGAAGCGGGCGATCACCACACCGGGTTCGAGGTTCACCGTGGGTGCCCAGACACACATCCCGATCACCCGGGCGAACCAGCGGTGCGCGATGTGCTCGGCCGCCACCCCGTTGGTGGCCAGAATCACCGGTAATGCCGCCCCGGCGGTCGAGGTCGTGCCGTCGGCCATCCGCACCGGCACGTCGGCCCAGGTGGAGAGAGCATCGGCGACCTGGTGGGTCTTCACCGCGACCAGCAGCACATCGTCCTCGGTCAGCTCGGCCTCGGCCGGGTCGAGCCACACCGGCGCCCGCACCGTGTCGGTGTCGTCGGGACTCATCAGGGTCAGCCCGCGCTCGCGCAGGGCCCGACCGTGCTCGCCGCGCGCCACCCACACCGTGTCGATACCCGCCAACGCCAGCCGCGCACCGATCGTGCCGCCGACCGCCCCTGCCCCGATGATCACGTACCTGGTCATGTCCGGATTCTAGGGGCGCCGGCTCGACTGCCCGATGGCCGCTGCTGCAAACCGCCTTCTTTCCGGCCGTTAGCCGAAATAGGACGTCAAGAGGTGAAAACAAGGCGGTTTGCAGCAGGCCGGTTGCCGACCCACCACGTCGGGAGACCACTTGGGTCGCCCGGCCTCGCGACTTTCGCGTACTGACCGGGCGCGGTGGGCGCCCATACCGTGAAGGACAGCCCCGACGGGCCGGGCGCGACCTGTCACAGCGGCCACCCGGCTACGGTGCAATGGCAGCGAAGGAAGGTGCAGCGTGACCGACCACATCCCCGAAGATCTCGACCCGGCCGGGCGTGACCTGCGCGGCTACACCGATCAATTGCGCGCCGATCATGACGTGGTGCGCAGCGTGCGGGGCGAGTGGGTGCTGTTGCGGCATGCCGATGTGCGGGCCGCGGCACTGGATCACCGGACCTTCTCCTCGGCGGTCTCGGCCCACCTGCAGATACCGAACGGGTTGGACGGTGAAGCCCACACGGCGGCCCGGGAAACCCTCGACGCCTATTTCACCGAGGCCGCGTTGGCGCCCTTCGCCGAGGTGTTCACCGCGGTGGCGACCGACCTGTTGGCCACCACCCCGCCGGATGAACCGATCGACGCGGTGG
>JAAYAO010000075.1 GCA_012719335.1 Propionibacterium sp.
GGGCGACGGTCACCGAGACCAGATCGTCGGTTGCGGTGGCCGCGGGCGCGCCGGCCCGCAACGCCGCCGCTTCACTGCGCAGCGCGATGATGCGTTCCTGTAGCCGGTCGAGCAACTCCTGCGATGCTGACATGGGCCGATCCTAGGGATCGAGGAGGTCTCCGCACAGTCTGTTGCCGGACGCCGGGCGTGGGCTAGATTCGGAAACACCCTGTGGCCAGACCACATAGTTCGGAGGCGCCATGCCGCAGACCGTGAAAGCCGTGATCGCCCGCAGCAAGGGGGCGCCCGTCGAACTGGTGAACATCGTGGTGCCGGATCCGGGGCCGGGTGAGGCGGTGGTGAAGATCCGGGCCTGCGGGGTGTGCCACACCGACCTGCACTACCGCGAGGGCGGGATCAACGACGATTACCCCTTCCTGCTCGGGCACGAGGCGGCCGGGGTGGTGGAAGCCGTCGGCGACGGGGTCACCGAGGTGGCTCCCGGCGACTACGTGGTGCTGAACTGGCGGGCGGTCTGCGGGCAGTGCCGGGCCTGCGCCAAGGGCAAGCCGTGGTACTGCTTCGCCACCCAGAACGCCACGCAGAAGATGACCCTGGCCGAGGGCGACCCGGACGCCGGGCGGGAGCTGTCCCCCGCCCTGGGCATCGGCGCCTTCGCCGAGAAGACGCTGGTGGCCGCCGGTCAATGCACCAAAGTGGACGCGCGGGCCGAACCCGAGGTGGCCGGTCTGCTGGGCTGCGGGGTGATGGCCGGGTTGGGGGCGGCGATCAACACCGGCAATGTCGGACGGGGTGACTCGGTGGCGGTGATCGGTTGCGGCGGGGTCGGCACCGCCTCGGTGGTCGGGGCCCGGCTGGCCGGGGCGAACCGGATCATCGCGGTCGACCGGGACCAGCGCAAACTCGACCAGGCCCTGGAGCTGGGGGCAACCGACACGATCCTGGCCGATGCCGGCACCGACGTGGTGGCGCGAATCCAGGAGCTCACCGACGGCTTCGGGGCCGATGTGGTGATCGACGCGGTCGGTCGTCCCGAAACGTTCACCCAGGCCTTCCGGGCCCGTGACCTGGCCGGGACGGCCGTACTGGTCGGGGTGCCCACCCCGGAGATGACCTGGGAGGTGCCGTTGCTGGACGTGTTCGGCCACGGCGGCGCGGTGAAATCGTCCTGGTACGGCGACTGCCTGCCCAGCCGCGACTTCCCGATGCTGATCGACCTGTACCTGCAGGGACGATTGCCGCTGGACGCCTTCGTCACCGAAACGATCGGCATCACCGACGTCGAGGCCGCCTTCGAGAAGATGCACCACGGCGACGTGCTGCGCTCGGTGGTGCTGATCGATTGAACCGAGCCCCGGCCCACCCCGTCCTTCGGGCAACCGGAAAACGCATAGGCAACCGAAAAAGGCGGTGCTTTTCGGTTGCAGGTGCACGTTTCGGTTGCCGGTGCGACAGGGTGGGGGGAAGCAGACCTTTCGCGAGAGGGAGCAAACATGACCGCACGCATCGACCACGCCGTGACCAGCGGCACCTTCACCCTGGACGGGGAAACCTTCGACGTCGACAACAACGTCTGGGTGATCGGCGACGACACCGAGTGCATCGTGCTGGACGCCCCGCACGATGTCGACCGGATCCTGACGGTGGTGGGTGAGCGAAACCTGAAGGCGATCGTGTGCACCCACGCCCACGACGACCACATCCGGGTCGCCCCGGAACTGGCCGCCCGCAGCGGGGCACCCATCTGGCTGCACCCGGCCGACGCGGAGTTGTGGGCCCACACCCACCCGGCTCGGCAACCGGACGCCGAACTGTACGACGGTCAGGTGATCGAGGTCGGCGGCACCCGGGTGGAGGTGCTGCACACCCCGGGCCACTCCACCGGCGGGGTGTGCCTGTGGGTGCCGGAACTGAACACCCTGTTCAGCGGGGACACGATGTTCTCCGGTGGGCCGGGCGCGACCGGCCGCAGCTTCTCCGACAAGCCCACGATCCTGACCTCGATCCGGGAGCGGTTGTTCACCCTGCCCGAGGACGCGACGGTACACACCGGGCACGGGGACTCGACCACCATCGGCGCGGAGAAGGCCAACCGCGAGGCCTACGCCGAAGGCTGACCCCGCCGGCCGACCCGCTCAGCGGTGCCGGCCGGCCGAGGGCTGCCGGCCCGCGGGCTGCCGGGTCAGGCGACCCGATGGCCCTCGCGCCACACCCCGCGCACCACCGGTACCGGGGAGTTCAGCGGGTGTTGTTCGGCCGGCGCCCCGAAGGTGTGCACCCGAATCAGGTCGGCCCGCATCCCCTCGGCGATCACGCCGCGGTCGTCCAGACCAACCGACCGGGCGGGGTTGGCGCTGAGCATCGCCGAGGCCCGGGGCAGGGTGAGCTCGCCGCGTCCGTGCAGTTGGAAGGCCGCCTGCAGCAGGCTGGACGGCACGTAGTCGCTGGACAGGATGTCGAGCAGGCCGGCGGTGAGCAGGTCCTGGGCGGCGATATTGCCCGAGTGCGATCCGCCCCGGACGATGTTCGGCGCACCCATCACCACCAGTTGGCCGGCGGCATGGGCGGCGTGGGCGGCCTCCATGGTGGTCGGGAACTCCGAGATCCGCACCCCGAGCGCGGACGATTCCTCGACGTGCGCGGTCGTCCCGTCGTCGTGGGCGGCGATCGTGATGCCGCGGGCGGTGGCCCGTTCGGCCATCTGCCGGCGGTGGGTGTCGGAGTAGCGGGCCGCGAGCTCCTGCAGCAGGCTGACGTGCTCGTCGAACTGGTCGTTGCTGAGCCGGCCCCGGCCCACCATGTAGGTGCGGAAGGCCTCGATGTCGGCGTACTGGCGCTGGCCGGGAGTGTGGTCCATCAGCGACATCATCAGCACCCGGTCGTGGTTGCCGAGCTGGTCGAAAACCTCGACCACATCGGGCGACGACACCTCACAACGCAGGTGCAGGTAATGGTCGGCCCGCAGCACCCCGGCCTCGGCGGCGTGCACCACCGCATCCATCAGAATCCGCGCCTTCTTGGCCAGGTCGTCGTTGTCGAGCGGCCCGGTGCCGATCCGGATCGCGTCCAACACGGTGGTCACCCCGGAGGTCGCCATCTGCGCATCGTGGGCGATCACCGCCGGGATCGGATCCCAGTAACGCTTCGGGCGGGGCTGGAAATGCCCCTCCATCTGGTCGGTGTGCACCTCGACCACACCCGGCATCAGGTAGTCGCCGGCCAGATCCACCACGATGTCGCCGTCGGGCGCCAGTTGGTAGTCGCTGATCTCGGTGATCACCCCACCGACGGTGCGCACCGACCCGAACTGCACCTCCTCGGGGCCGACGATGTGGGCGTTGGTGTACAGGTGGGACATCTCGGTCTCCCCCGTTTCCCCGGGAATGTGTTGGTGAACGGTTGCGGTCATGCGGCCAGTCCCTTCGGGGTGAAAGCGTGCACGTCGACGATGCTGCTGCCGACCGCGTCACGCACGTCCGCGTCGTGGAAGATCGCGAGCATCCCGGCGCCGGCGGCCAGCCGTTCCCGGATCAACTCGATCACCACCGCGCGGTTGCGGGCGTCCAGGGACGCGGTGGGTTCGTCCAGCAGCAACAGCGGACGTTCCACGATGAACCCGCGGGCCACGTTCACCCGCTGCTGTTCGCCACCGGAGAAGGTCGCCGGGGGCAGGTTCCACATCCGCTGCGGGATGCTCAACCGTTCCAGCAGCTCCGCGGCGCGGTCGCGGGCCTCGTCCCGGTCGGTGCCGTGGGCGATCAGCGGTTCGGCGACCACGTCCAGGGCCGGCACCCGGGGCACCGCTCGCAGGAACTGGCTGACGTAGCCCATCGTGCGGCGGCGCGCCTCGAGCACCTGCCGCGGCTCGGCGGTGGCGATGTCCAGCACACCCCGGTCGTGGGCGAGCAGGATCCGGCCGGCGTCGGTGGCGTAGCTGCCGTAGACCATCTTCATCACGGTGCTCTTGCCCGAACCCGACTCACCACCGAGGACGGTGCAGGTGCCGCGCGGGACGTCGAAGGACAGGTCGCGCAGGACGGGCAACTGCTGGCCGCCCTGCAGGTGCAGGGTGAAGGTCTTGGAAACCCCGGCCACGGTCAGCACCGCGCCATCGGTCATGGTCAGCGAAGTGTTCATGATTCAGCCTTGGAGGATCGAGGAGACGAGCAACTGGGTGTAGGCGGCGTGCGGGTCGTCCAGCACCCGGTCGGTCAGGCCGGATTCGATCACCGCGCCGTCCTTCATCACCAGGGTGCGGTGCGAGATCAGCCGGGCGACGGCCAGGTCGTGGGTGACGATCACCACGGCCAGGCCCAGATCGGCGACCAGGGAGCGCAGCAGGTCGAGCAGGCGGGCCTGCACCGACACGTCCAGCCCGCTGGTCGGTTCGTCCATGAACACCAGTCGGGGCCCGAAGACCAGGTTGCGGGCGATCTGCAGGCGCTGGCGCATGCCGCCGGAGAAGGTAGACGGCGGGTCGTCGATCCGGTCGGCGGGAATCTCCACCCGGGCCAACCATTCCTCGGCCCGGGCCCGGATCGTGCCGTAGTGGCGGGCCCCGTTGGCCATCAGCGGTTCGCCGATGTTGCCGCCGGCGCTGACGTGCATCCGCAGCCCGTCGGCGGCGTGCTGGTGCACGAAGCCCCATTCGGTGCGCCACAGCCGGCGCACCTCGCGCTCACTGAGCGAGGACAGTTCCACCAGATCGTCACCGGTGCGGTAGCGGACGCTGCCCTCGTCGACCGACAACTGCTGGGCGAGCATGCCGAGCAGGGTGGTCTTGCCGGACCCGGATTCGCCCACCACCGCGAGCACCTCGCCGGGCCACAGGTCGAAGCTGACATCGCGGCAGCCGTAGATGTCGCCGTAGCGGTGCCCGGCCCCGGTGACGCTCAGCAGCGGACGCTCGTCGAACTCGTTCATGCGGGCAACTCCTGGTTCTCGCGGGCGGCCGCGGTGCGTTCACAGTGGTCGGTGTCGGAGCAGACGTACATCACGCCGCCCTTGTCGTCCAGCACCACCTCGTCGAGGTAGACCCCCTCGGACCCGCAAATCTCGCAGGGGGTGTCGAAGGTCTGCGGTTCGAAGGGGTAGTCCTCGAAGCCGAGGCTCTCCACGTCGGTGTAGGGCGGGATGGCGTAGATGCGCTTCTCCCGGCCGGCGCCGAACAGTTGCAGGGCCGGGCTCTGGTGCATCTTCGGGTTGTCGAAGGCCGGGATCGGCGACGGGGCCATCACGTAGCGTCCGTTGACGGTCACCGGGTAGTCGTAGGTGGTGGCGAAGTGGCCGAACCGGGCGACGTCCTCGTACAGCTTGACGTACATCAGGCCGTACTCCTCCAGCGCGTGCAGCCGGCGGGTTTCGGTCTCACGGGGTTCCAGGAACCGCAGCGGTTCGGGCATCGGCACCTGGTAGACCATGATCTGGCCCTCAGTGAGCGGGGTTTCCGGGATTCGGTGGCGGGTCTGGATGACGGTCGCCTCCTCGGTGTGAGTGGTGCTGTTCGCGCCTGCGACCCTTTCGAAGAAGGTGCGGATGGACACCGCGTTGGTGGTGTCGTCGGCACCCTGGTCGATCACCTTGAGGGTGTCGGCCTGGCCGATCACCGCAGCGGTCACCTGCACCCCGCCGGTACCCCAGCCGCGGGGCATCGGCACTTCGCGGGAGGCGAAGGGCACCTGGAAACCGGGGA
>JAAYAO010000076.1 GCA_012719335.1 Propionibacterium sp.
ACGCGGAGCCCGGAAGCCCAATATCTCCCGGGCCCACAACGGCAGCAGCCACAGCCCGCCGGCGGCGATCATCCAGTAACCCGGCAGCGCCGGCCGCGGCAGGGGCGCCTCGTACAACAGGAACCGGGCGGTGTCGGCCGCGGCCGGGGTGAGTTCCAGCTCCGGCCGGAAAGCCTCGAGTTGGTCGCGCAGTTCCCGCACCGAGGTCGGCACTCCCTCGGCACCCAACCGGGTGGCGACCCGGCCGGCCTGGGCCACGTACTCGTCCGCCTCGGCGGCCGACAGGGGCGGCATCCAGGTCTGGTAGGAGGTCAGGAAGGCGTAGGTCTCCGCCACGTGCACCCAGCGCAGTAGGTGCGGATCGGATGCGGCATAGGGCACCCCGTCGGGCCGGGTGCCGGTGATGAACTCGTGGACATGGCGAACTCGATCGATCATCGACTCCGCATCCGGCACCAGCCCGTAGGTGGTGGTCGCGATGTAGTCACTGATCCGCTGCAACCGTCCCCAGGGGTCACCCCGGTACCCCGAGTGGTCGGCCACCCCGGCCATTGCCGACGGGTGGAGGGATTGCAGAAACAGTGCCGCCAGCCCGGCCGGATACATCGTCGGGGCCCGGTTCACCGTCCAGATCGGTTGCCCCGGCGCGAACCAGCGCTCACCGCTGCGTCCCCAGATACGGGCGGCGCGTTCGGCGTGGTCCGGGCCGGCGACCTTGCGGCGCAGAGCGTCGCCGAGTCGGTCGCGCAGGTTCATGGCCGCAGCAACACCTTGGTGGCGCGGCGTTGATCCATGTCGGCGTAGGCCTCGGCCACCTCCGCCAGGGGGCGTACCCGGTCGAAGACCCTGCCGGGGGCGGTCCAGCCGTCCAGCACCCGCTGGATCAGGTCGGGCAGGTAATGGCGCACCGGGGCCATCCCACCGGCCAGGGCGACGTTGTCGGCGAACATCCGGCTCACCGGTGGAGCCGCATCGTGCGGGATCCCGACGAAGCCGACGGTCGAACCCGGCCGGGCCATCGTCAACGCCGAGTTCAGCGATTCGCTGGTGCCGACACACTCCAACACCGCATCGGCACCGATCCCGCCGGTCAGGTCCAATACCGCGGCAACCGCCTCATCACCCCGGGAGTCGACCACCTCGGTGGCCCCCAGTTCGCGGGCCAGGGCCTGCCGGTCGGGGTACTTCGACATCGCGATCACCCGTTCGGCACCCAGGGCCACCGCCGAGGCGACCGCCGACAGGCCGACCGCCCCGTCCCCGACCACGGCCACGGTGTGTCCGGGCCGGACACCGGCACTGACCGCGGCATGCCAACCGGTGCTGGTGACATCCGACAGGCCCAGCATTGAGGCCAGCATGGCGTCATTCTCGGGGTGCGGGGCCGCGACCAGGGTGCCGTCGGCCAACGGGATCCGGATGAACTCGCCCTGGCACCCGTCCACCGGGTGCCCGTCACGGTCGAGGGCCCCGAAACCACCGCCGTTGGCGCAGGAGGAGGTCACCCCCGCCGCACAGTGCGCACAGGTGTTGTCCGACCACAGGAACGGGGTGATCACGAAA
The DNA here is from genome assembly GCA_012719335.1 of Propionibacterium sp. Classification (GTDB taxonomy): domain Bacteria; phylum Actinomycetota; class Actinomycetes; order Propionibacteriales; family Propionibacteriaceae; genus JAAYAO01. Next base: position 1,564 of record JAAYAO010000076.1, read on the forward strand.
TCACCCGGGCGTACGGTGCGCACCTCGGCACCCACCTCGCGCACCACCCCGACCGCCTCATGGCCGATGATCCGGGGCTTGTCGGCCAGGTGAACCCCACGGAACCACCACAGGTCCGAGCCACAGACACAGGTGGCCAGCACCTCGATGATCGCGTCGGTGGGGGCATGAATGACCGGGTCGGGACGCTCGTCCAGCCGAATATCGCCCGGACCATGCAGAACAGTGCCACGCATGGGGCCACTCTACGGGGCGGACCACCGGGCAGTACCCACACGCCCCTGCTGCAAACCGCCTCGTCACGGCCCGTTGAACCGCCATATCGGATATCGCCCCGAAACGAGGCGGTTTGCAGCAGCGCCCGCCGGGCACCGCCGCCACGGGCGCAGGTTCGGGCGGTTGGTGCCGCACCGAAGCGGCGGACTAGGATCACGCACATGTCCAAGGTTCTGACTTCACTTCCCGTCGGCGAGCGCGTCGGCATCGCCTTCTCCGGTGGCCTCGACACCTCGGTGGCGGTGGCCTGGATGCGTGAGAAGGGCGCTGTTCCGTGCACCTACACCGCCGACATCGGCCAGTACGACGAGCCCGACATCGCGTCGGTGCCGGGCCGGGCCTTGGAGTACGGGGCCGAGATCTCCCGAATGGTGGACTGCACCGAAGCCCTGGTGGAGGAGGGCCTGGTGGCCCTGCAGTGCGGCGCCTTCCACATCCGTAGCGCCGGCCGCACCTACTTCAACACCACGCCCCTGGGCCGGGCGGTCACCGGCACCCTGTTGGTGCGCGCCATGAAGGAGGACGGCGTCGACATCTGGGG
>JAAYAO010000077.1 GCA_012719335.1 Propionibacterium sp.
GACATGGAAGGCACCCACATCGACCGGGCGCGGGTTCTGATCGAGGCGCTGCCCTACATACAGGCCTACCACGGCAAGACCGTGGTGGTCAAGTACGGCGGCAACGCGATGATCGACGACAGCCTGAAGAAGGCCTTCGCCGAGGACATCGTCTTTCTGCGCCGCTGCGGGCTGCACCCGGTGGTGGTGCACGGCGGCGGGCCGCAGATCTCGTCGATGCTCGACCGGCTCGGCATCCATTCGGAGTTCAAGGGCGGCCTGCGGGTCACCACCCCCGAGGCGATGGACGTGGTGCGGATGGTGCTGGTCGGTCAGGTGGGTCGCGAGTTGGTCAACCTGATCAACGCGCACGGCCCGCTCGCGGTCGGCCTGTCGGGTGAGGACGGCCAACTCTTCCGCGCCCAACGCCGCGGCACCGTCGTCGACGGTGAGGACGTCGACCTCGGCCTGGTCGGGGAGGTCGCCGATGTGCGTCCCGAGGGGGTGCGCGACCTGATCGACGCCGGTCGGATTCCGGTGGTGGCCACCGTCGCCCCCGACGACCGGGGGCAGGTGCACAACGTGAACGCCGACACCGCCGCGGCCGCCCTGGCCGTGGCGCTGGGGGCCGACAAATTGGTGGTGCTGACCGACGTGGAGGGGCTTTACCGGGATTGGCCGGCCTCCACCGAGGTGATCCACGAGATCACCGCCGCCGAACTGCGCGCACTGATCCCGACCCTGGCCTCGGGCATGGTGCCCAAGATGGAGGCCTGCCTGGCCGCGGTCGACGGCGGGCTGCCGCGGGCCTCGGTGATCGACGGCCGGGTCAAACACAGCCTGTTGTTGGAGATCTTCACCGACGCCGGCATCGGTACCCAGGTGGTGGCCGACGAAACGGAGCAGGACGATGAGTGACACCGATCTGACCGCGTTGGTGGGCACCGGCACCATGCAGGAACTGACCGACCGCTACGAACACGCGATGATGAAGACCTTCGGCCGGCCACCCCGGGTGCTCACCCGCGGTGCGGGAGCCCGGGTCTGGGACGCCGACGGCAACGAGTACCTCGACCTGCTGGCCGGGATCGCGGTCAACTCCCTGGGCCACGCCCACCCCGTCGTCACCGCGGCGATCAGCGAACAACTGGCCACCCTCGGCCACATCTCGAACCTCTTCGCCTCCCCGGCCCAGATCGCCCTCGGCGAGAAGCTGGACGCCCTGGTCACCGCCAACGACCCCGAACGCGGGGCCCGGGTCTTTCTGACCAACTCCGGCACCGAGGCCAACGAGGCGGCCTTCAAGGTGACCCGGCGCACCGGCCGGAAACGGATCGTGGCGATGGAGGGCTCCTTCCACGGCCGCACCATGGGGGCCCTGGCGATCACCGCCAACCCGGCCTACCGGCAACCCTTCGAGCCGCTGCCCGGTGACATCACCTTCGTCCCCTACGGCGACCTGGACGCACTGCGCGCCGCGGTGGACGAAACCGTCGCCGCGGTCGTGGTCGAACCCCTGCAGGGGGAGAGCGGCGTGGTGCCGCTGCCGGACGGGTACCTGATCCAGGCCCGCGAACTCACCACCGCGCACGGCGCACTGCTCTGGCTGGACGAGGTACAGACCGGTATCGGCCGCTGCGGCCACTGGCTGGCCAGCGAACCCACCGGCGTGACCGCCGACCTGGTCACCCTGGCCAAGGGCCTGGGCGCCGGGTTCCCGATCGGTGCCTGTGTCGCCACCGGCGCGGCCGCCGACCTGCTGACCGCCGGTCACCACGGCACCACCTTCGGCGGTAACCCGATGGCCGCGATCGCGGGCCTGGCGGTGCTGTCGGTGATCGAACGCGACGGGCTGCTGGAGCGCACCCGCACCCTGGGTGACCACCTCGCCGCGGCGATCACCGCCCTGGACCATCCGCTGATCGACCACGTCCGGGGCGCCGGGCTGCTGCGCGGGGTGGTGCTCACCGAGCACATCGCCCCCAAGGTGGTCACCGCCGCCCTCGACGCCGGCTACATCGTCAACGCCCCGCGTCCCGGGGTGTTGCGGCTGGCCCCGCCCCTGATCATCGAACAGGCCGACCTCGACCGGTTCGTCCACGACCTGCCCCCCATCCTGGAAAGCGCCCACGCATGACCCCTCGCCACTTCCTCACCGACGACGACCTGACCCCGGCCGAACAGGCCCGCGTGCTCGCGTTGGCCGCCGAACTCAAAGCCGCCCCCACTTCGGTGCAACCCTTGCAGGGGCGCACCGTGGCGGTGCTGTTCGACAAGTCCTCCACCCGTACCCGGGTGAGCTTCGAGGTCGGCATCACCGAGCTCGGCGGCCACCCGATGATCATCGACGCCGGTTCGTCCCACCTGGGTCGGGGCGAACCGATCTCCGACACCGCCCGGATTCTCGACCGCCATGTCGCGGCCGTGGTGTGGCGCACCGGCGCGCACAGCCGGGTCACCGAACTGGCCGAGTACTCCGCCGTACCGGTGGTCAATGCGTTGACCGACGACTACCACCCGTGCCAGATTCTGGCCGACCTGCAAACGATCATCGAACACAAGGGCACCCCGGCCGGGCTGACCATCGCCTACCTCGGTGACGGCGCCAACAACATGGCCAACTCCTACCTGCTCGGCTGTGCCACCGCCGGCATGCATGTGCGGATCGGGGCCCCCGAGGGCTACCAGCCCGCCCCCGAGGTGGTTGCCCGCGCCGAGCGGATCGCCGCCGAGACCGGGGGATCGGTGCTGATCACCGACGATCCGGTGGCCGCGGTGACCGGCGCCGACGTGGTGACCACCGACACCTGGGTCTCGATGGGGCAGGACGCCGAGGGCGCCATCCGCGAGGAGGTCTTCCCGCCCTACCGGGTGACCCGGGAGTTGGTCGCGGCCGCCGCCGAGGACGCGATCGTGATGCACTGCCTGCCCGCCTATCGCGGCAAGGAGATCGACGCCGACGTGCTGGACGGCCCACGGTCGGTGATCTGGGACGAGGCCGAGAACCGTCGCCACGCCCAGAAGGCCCTGCTCTGCTTCGTGCTCGGCGCGGCCTGATCCGACCATGACCGACCCCGACCGTCCCGACCGCCGCGACCTCTCCCGCAGTGAGGCCGGCCGGGCGGTGCCCTCGTCGAAGAACGCCCGCCAACAACGGATCGCGGAGTTGATCGCCGAGGCCCATGTCGGCTCGCAGACCCACCTGGCCGAACTGTTGGAGGCCGAGGGGATCGCCGTCACCCAGGGCACCCTCTCGCGCGACCTGCACGAGATCGGTGCGGTGCGGGTGCGCACCCCCCAGGGGGTGGTCTACCGGCTGACTGACGACGAGGACGGGTGGCGGGCCGAGGCGGGTCTGTACGAGACCAAACTCGAACGCCTCTCGGCCGAGGTGCTGTTGTCGGCGGAGGCCTCGGCGAACCTGGTGGTGCTGCGCACCCCGCCCGGTGCGGCCCAGTACTACGCTTCGGCGATCGACCGGGTGGCCTGGCCGGAGGTGCTGGGCACCATCGCCGGTGACGACACCATCCTGGTCATCTCCCGCGACCCCGAGGGCGGGCGGGAGTTGGCCGACAGATTCCTCCATCCCAAGTCAGACACTTCCCGAAAGGCCGATTGATGACCAACAGCAGCGTGCCCGAACCCGCCATCGACGAGGGTGCGGCCGGCCGGTTGTGGGGCGGCCGCTTCGCCGGGGGCCCGGACGAGGCGATGTTCGCGCTCAGCAAGTCGACCCAGTTCGACTGGCGACTGGCCCCCTACGACCTGCTCGGATCGCTGGCCCACGCCACCGCCCTGCACGCCGCGGACCTGCTGACCGATGAGGAGTTCTCCGGCCTGATCACCGGGCTGAGCGACATGCTGGCCGACCTCTGGTTCCCCGACCGGGAGGGCGCGGTGGCGATCGCGCCGGCCGACACCGACGAGGACGTGCACGGTGCGCTGGAACGAATCCTGATCGAACGGGTCGGCGCCGACCTGGGGGGCCGGCTCCGGGCCGGCCGCTCCCGCAACGACCAGATCGCCACCCTGGTGCGGATGTACCTGCGCGCCGAACTGCGCAACGTGGCCCACGACCTCACCGATGTGATCGAGGCCCTCGGCCGGCAGGCGGGCGAACACCTGGGCGCGACCATGCCGGGGCGCACCCACCTGCAGCACGCCCAGCCGATTCTGTTGTCGCACCACCTGATGGCCCATGTCTGGCCGCTGCTGCGCGACATCGACCGGATCCGGGATCTGGATCGCCGGCTGGCGATCAGCCCCTACGGGTCGGCCGCGCTGGCCGGCACCTCGCTGGGCCTGGACCCGCAGTTGGTGGCCGAACACCTCGGTTTCGACTCCTCGGTGGCCAACTCGATCGACGGCACCGCCGCCCGGGATCTGGTCGCCGAGGCCGCGTTCGTGCTGGCCCAGATCGGGGTGGACCTGTCCCGGATCAGCGAAGAGGTGATCCTGTGGTGCACCCACGAGTTCGGCTTCGCCACCCTGTCCGACGCCTGGTCGACCGGGTCGTCGATCATGCCGCAGAAGAAGAACCCCGATGTCGCCGAGTTGGCCCGCGGCAAGGCGGGGCGCTTCATCGGCAACCTCACCGGCCTGCTGGCCACCCTGAAGGGGCTGCCGTTGGCCTACAACCGGGATCTGCAGGAGGACAAGGAGCCGGTCTTCGACTCGATCGACCAGCTCAAGGTGCTGGTGCCGGCGGTGGCCGGGATGCTCGACACCCTGACCTTCCACGAGGACCGGATGGCGGCCCTGGCGCCGCAGGGCTTCTCGCTGGCCACCGATGTGGCCGATTGGCTGGTGCGGCAACGGGTGCCCTTCGCCCGGGCGCACCACATCGCCGGTGCCGCGGTGCGCCACTGCGAGCAGCGGGGGATCGACCTGCCCGAGTTGACCGCCGACGACCTGCCGGCCATCGCTCCCGAACTGACCGCCGGGGTACTCGAGGTGCTCACCGTCCGTGGCTCGATCGACGCCCGCGACGGCCGCGGCGGCACCGCCACCGCCCGGGTGCGCGAACAGTTCGACGAACTCGACGCCGCCCTGACCGACGCCCGCGAATGGGCCGACACCCCGGTCGGCTGGAAAACCCCCTTCACCTGGCAGGCCGACAACCCCGAGGACACCGCCGGCTGAGGTCCGAACCGTCCTTGCCGAACTTGTCCACGCCAATCGGGGACGGTGGTGGCCCGGTCCCGCGGGATTCTCCCGAGGTTTCGACGCGGGCACTGCGTGCCCGGCTCAACCACCGTCCAGGGGCGACCCACGCGCCGAACAGCACGTGCCCGGCTTCCTCGCACGCCGGTTGAGGAAGATGTGCTGGACCCCTCTCAGGCTGGTCAAGGACACACTCTGGGCTCTCCCTCACGCTGGGTTGAGGCGCACGCTGGGTTCTCTCCCACGTTGGTTGAGCAGGTTCACGCTGGCGTGAACCGTGTCGAAACCCGTCCTCGGGCTGCGAACCGGTCGACGAACCGATATCCCCGCGCGCGACCGGAGCACCGGCGATAAGGTCGGTGCCGTGAACGCACTGCTCGAAGAACTCCAATGGCGTGGCCTGGTGGCCGACTCGACCGATGTGGACGCGCTCAGCGCCCACCTGGACGAGGGCTCGATCACGTCCTATGTGGGCTTCGACCCGACCGCGTCCAGCCTGCACATCGGGCACTTGGTGCAGTTGATGGTGGTGCGCCACCTGCAGGCGGCCGGGCACAACCCGCTGCTGTTGGTGGGCGGCTCGACCGGGCTGATCGGGGATCCGAAACAGACCGGCGAACGGGTGATGAACGCCGAGGACGTGGTGGCCGGCTGGGTCGAGCAACTGCGCGAGCAGATGAGCGCCTACGTCGACCTGGACGGGCCGAACCCGGTGCGGTTCGTGAACAACTACGACTGGACGGCCACCCTGTCGACCCTCGACTTCCTGCGGGATGTCGGCAAGCACTTCTCGGTGAACCGGATGCTCGCCCGCGACGTGGTGGCCCGCCGGCTGGAGAGCGGGATCTCCTACACCGAGTTCAGCTACGTGCTGTTGCAATCCCTGGACTACCGCGAGCTGTACCGCCGGCACGGGGTGACCCTGCAAACCGGGGCTCAGGATCAGTGGGGCAACATCACCGCCGGCATCGACTTCATCCGCCGCACCGAGGGGGCCTCGGTGCACGGGCTGGTCACCCCGCTGCTGACCAAGGCCGACGGTACGAAGTTCGGCAAGACCGAGAGCGGCACGGTGTGGATCGACGCAGAGCTGACCTCCCCCTACGCCTTCCACCAGTTCTTCCTCAATGCCGAGGACGCGAAGGTGATCGACTACCTGAAGGTGTTCAGCCCCCGCGACCGC
>JAAYAO010000078.1 GCA_012719335.1 Propionibacterium sp.
ACCGATCAGGTAGGCAAGGATGCCGACGCCGGTGAACAGCGACAGCACGGCCACACCGAGGCGCACCAAGGTGGCGTCGATGTTCAGGTACTCGGCCAAACCACCGCAGACACCACTGAGCATCCGGTCGGATTCGCTACGGACGAGCTGCTTGGCAGGAGCGTTCATGATGCTTCTTCCTTTCGAGGGGTGACACTCTTCCGCGGGACGAGGAAGAGTCCGATCAGGCCGATCGCGATCAACCCGAGGGGTACCGCAATGGCCAGTATGGAACGTGGGGGGCCCAGGATGACGCCCAGGCTGGTCATCAGGCAGATCAGCCCGACAACCACTGCGGAGATGTCCTTCTTCATCGTTCCACCTCCACATCGCCCACTTCGGAGCTGAGGTCGAGGGTCAGGGTGGGGGCATCGGGCCGGTCGGCGGGAAACTCCCAGGTGGCCGAGGCCGGTATCTCGGTGATGGTTTCGTCGGTTTCCTCATTGCTGAGGTTGCCCAGTCGGGAGTCGGCGTGCACCACCACGGTGATGTGCTCGGGCAGGGTCACCGAGATGTCGCCCAGATCGGATCGCACGGCCAGTCGGGCGTCCTCGGTGAGGTCCAGGCCGGTGAGGTCGAGATCCAGATCGTCCACCGTCGAGGAGATGTCGTCGGCGGGCAGTTCGGTGAGCACCAGGGGCTCGTCGAAACGTTCGAACTCGGTGAAGCCGGCGAGGTACTGCGAGGAGCCGATGCCCACCGCGATCAGCGTGGTGATGATGGTGATCGCCATCAACCCGCGTGGACGACGTCCGATGAAACCCGACACCACCAGTCCGGCAGCGGCCACGGCGGCGGGTACCGCCACCCACAGGGCCGGTGCCACCGCGACGCCGGCGGCCGTCGCGATGCCCAGCCCGCCGACGGCGAGCAGCATCAGGGCCGGCACGATCCACCGCAACCGCTGCGCCGCCGGTGAACGATGGGGCTCCCGCGAGACGGTGGCCGCCGAGCCGGCCGGCGCCATTCCCGCCGGGGACGGCCGGTCGAAGGCGAGGGGGTCGGTGAAGGCCGCGTCATCGAACGAGGGCGGACGATCCGGCTCCGGCCGAGCGGTCGGGGATCCGGTATCCGCCGGAGCAGGGGTGTCGGGCGCGGCCTGCACCGTCACGGCAGGCGCCGAGGCGGCCTGCTGTTCCATCTCGGCGACGATGTCGGCGAGGGTGCGTTCTTCCTCCGGGGTGTCGGACGGGCCGGCGTGCGGTACGTCGTCGGGGGTGGCTTGTTGCTCCATCTCGGCCACGATCTCGGCGAGGGTGCGCTCCTGCTCGTCGGCCACCGGCGGCGCGGCATCCGGGGCCGCGGCGTCCTCGGTCGGGTTGGCCGCCACCGGCTGCACCGGTTCGACCGGTAACGGCGGCGGGGTGGCCTGCTGCGGGGCACGCGGCGGAAGCAGGGGCGGCCCCGACGTCGGGCCGGCCGCCGTCCGATAGTGCGGGAAGAACTGCGGCTGCGGGGACGAGGGGGCGTGACCGGTGGTCCGCGGCGGGCCACCCGCCGGCAGGGCCGCCGGGGCGTCGGCATTGACCGCGCGCTGCTTCGGCAACTGGTAGCCGAAGTACCAGGCCGCGGCGATCACCAGCGTCGGCATCACCGACAACGGAAACATGCTGCCGATGATCACCGCGAAGGCGGCGGCCGCGATCAGCATGGCGACCGCCAGATTGCGTTTCGACCACTGCCGGGCATCGGGAAAGGACCGTTCCAGGGGGGAGTGCTCCTCGCCCTCGCGGGGCAACATCACCGCAGCCGCGGTGTACAGCACCACGCCCACCCCGGCGCTGAGCATGGCGATCACGGTGGCCATCCGCACCACCAGCGGGTCGATCCGCCAGCGGTCGGCCAGGGCAGCACAGACCCCGGCCACCTTGGCATCGGTGACCGAGCGTTGCAGCCCCCACAGGTCGTCCATGACACCCATCATCGCGCGCGGCGGCCCCGACATCATCGGGGCTCAACCCTGAGCCGACCCTGTCTTTGTCGGGGAAACCCTGGGGGAGTCCCTGCTGGTGCTTGGGATCGGGGCATGATCGACTGGTAGCACGATGAGCCACTCCGTCCTGCCCCCGGCGCCCACGCCCGGGCCGAACCCCGCCCCGGACCACGGCGGTGCTTCGTCGCGCCCGCCGGCCAGGCTGGTGCGGATCCCCGAGGGACGGTGGCTCGGTGGGGTGTGTACCGGTCTGGCCGCGCACCTGGGCTGGCCGGTGCTGGTGGTGCGGATCCTGTTCGTGGCCCTCGGCCTGGAAATGATCGGCGTGATCGCCTACGGGCTGCTGTGGCTGATGCGTCCGCTGGCCGACACCGCCCAGGTACCGACCCAGCCCGGCCTGGCCTCGGCGACCCGCTCCGGGCTGCGCACCCCGCACCCCCCGTCCGGGGAGCAACCACGCACCCCCGCCGACATGGGCCCGGCGATCGCCCTGATCGTCTTCGCCTTCGGACTCTTCGCCCTGCTGCAGGTGGTGGGGCTGGGCCTGTCCGGTCGGGTGCTGTGGCCGATCCTCTTCGCCGGGGTCGGGGTGGCGCTGATCTGGCGGCAGGCCGACGCCGGCGCCGACACCGACGGGCGCAGTCACGAACACGCCCGCTCCTGGCTCGGCCGGCTGGCGATCCCGGGCCGGCTGGCCTCGGTACTGCGGCTGATCATGGGCATCGGCCTGATCGGGGCGTCCTTCGCCCTGGTGCTGGCCAGCCGGATCAGCGTCCAAGCCCTGCCCGAGGTGCTGCTGATGACCGCCCTGGGGGTGGCCGGGGTGGGCATCGTCGCCGCCCCCTGGCTCTTCCGGGTGCGAACCAGCCTGCAACAGGCCCGCGAGGAGAAGGTGCGTGCCGACGCCCGCGCCGACATGGCCGCACACCTGCACGATTCGGTACTGCAAACCCTGGCGCTGATCCAGCGCCGCTCCGACGACCCCAAGGCCGTCCAGACCCTGGCCCGTCGGCAGGAACGTGAACTGCGCACCTGGCTGTACGGCGACACCCCCGACGAAACCACCCTCAAGGCCGCCCTGACCAAGGCCGCCGCCGAGATCGAGGACGAACGCGGCGTCGAGATCGAACTCGTGGTGGTCGGCGATCTGGGGATGAACCCCGACCTGGCCGCCATGGTGCGCGCCGCCCGGGAGGCGATGATGAACGCCGCCAAGCACTCCGGCGCCGAACTGGTCGACGTGTACGCCGAGGTCGGCGAACGGTTGGTCGAGATCTTCGTGCGGGATCGGGGCAGGGGCTTCGACCCCGACGAGATCGGCCATGATCGAATGGGAGTGCGCCGCAGCATCATCGAACGCATGAAACGCCACGGCGGCACGGCCCGGATTCGCTCGGCGCCCGGGGAGGGCACCGAAGTACGACTGGAGTGGACGAGATGACTGAGCAACAACACCGGCCCAACCTGCGGGTGGTCGTGGTCGACGACCACGGCATGTTCCGGGCCGGGGTGAAGGCCGAGATCGGTCAACTGGTGAGTGTGGTCGGTGAGGGGGAGGACGTCGCCACCGCGGTCGAGGCCGTGTTGCGCACCACCCCCGATGTGGTGCTGCTGGACGTCCACCTGCCCGGGGGCGGCGGCACCGAGGTGATCAAACAGGTGCACGCCAAGAACCCCGACCAGAAGTTCCTGGCCCTGTCGGTGTCCGACGCCGCCGAGGACGTGATCGGGGTGATCCGGGCCGGGGCGCGCGGGTACATCACCAAGTCGATCAAGTCGCGCGACCTGGTGGACGCGATCATCCGGGTGGCCGACGGGGACGCGGTGTTCTCGCCCCGGCTGGCCGGGTTCGTCCTGGACGCGTTCTCCGGCGCGATCGACATCTCCAGCGTGGACGAGGAACTCGACCGGCTGTCGAACCGGGAACGCGAGGTGTTGCGGCTGATCGCCCGGGGGTATGCCTACAAGGAGATCGCCAAGGAACTGTTCATCTCGGTCAAGACCGTCGAAACCCATGTCTCGTCGGTGCTGCGCAAACTGCAGTTGTCGAACCGGCACCAGTTGACCCGCTGGGCCACCGACCGCCGCCTGGTCTGAGCCGGACGGGGAAGCCCCCGGACATGAACGACGCCGGCCACCCGAAGGTGACCGGCGTCGCGGTAGTAGGTGGGTTTGGAGGTCAGGCGCGGCCCTTTTGCAGCTTGCCGTAGATGAACAGCACGATCAGGGCGCCGATCACCGAGGTGAACAGCGAGATGAAGAAGCCCGACTTGAGCTCGAAGCTGAGCTCGCCGTTGGCGATGAGGTTACCGAGCAGGCCACCGACGAAAGCGCCGATGATGCCCAGAATGATGGTGGCCACGATGCCACCACCCTGCTTGCCCGGCATGATCGCCTTGGCAATCGCGCCGGCCAACAAACCAATGATCAGGTAAAAGAGAATCGTCCACATGGCGCCGAGCCTAGCGGGCAAATCCCCCGGATGTGTACCCATGTCGACAATCGCCGCGGAATCGTTTCCAAGTCTTGGCCTAAGCTTCACCCATGCAAATCCTGCACGGCATCGTTCTGATTCTTCACTTCATCGGTTGGGCCGCCCTCTTCGGTGGCCTGTTCGTCCAGCTCAAGGAAAGCCGTCCGGTCGTCAACGCGGCCATGCTGCACGGCGCCCTGACCCAGCTCATCACCGGCGTGATCCTGGTCGGCCTGCTCGAGGCGGTCTTCGACGCCGAGGTCAACCACATCAAGATCGGCATCAAACTGCTGGTCACCATCGTGATCACCGTGCTGGTGATCGCCAACCGCCGCAAGGAGTTCATCCCCAAGGGCCTGTGGGCCATCCTGCTGGTGTTGACCGTGGGCAACGCCGCACTGGCCGTCCTGTGGTGATCTGAACCCTCGTCCGTCCCTGCTGCGCCCGGTGCGTCCTCACAAGAAGTGACGCAACGGGCGCAGTATCGCTTCGGAGACCTTCATCCACGGATGCCGCCGGTTCCACTCCTCCAGGGTGAGTTCGCGGCAGTTGCCGAGATCGACCCGGTAGATCTCCTCGAGTTTGTCGGCCACCTCGACCGAGGTGATGTCGACGTTGATCTCGTAGTTCACCAACAGGCTCAGCGAGTCGATGTTCGCGGTGCCGATCGTCGACCACTGGCCGTCGATGGTGGCGGTCTTCGAGTGCACCATCGCGTTCTGGTACAGAAACAGCCGCACCCCCGACTCCAGCAGTGCCCGGTAGTAACTGCGCGACACCCAGTCGGCCTCGATGTGGTTCGACTCGGCCGGCACGATGATCCGCACATCGACCCCGCGATCGACCGCATCGCGCAGCACCTTCTGCATGTCGTCGTCGGGGATCAGGTACGCGTGGGTCAGCCAGATGTTGCGGGTGGCCCGATCCATCGCCTCCAGGTACATGCCCCGGATCGGGTACAGGAAATGCCGCGGCAGGTTGCGGTGCACCCGCATGTCGGCGTGCCAGGGCCGCTTCGCCACGTCCGGTAACGGGGCCGGACGACGCTTCGGCACCATGTTCCAGAAATCCACGAAGGCGTTCTCGATGTCGGAGACCACCGGGCCGCGGAACTTCGCGTGGGTGTCGCGCCATTCGGTGGCGTACAGCGAGCCGATGTTGTAGCCGCCCACCCAAGCCACCTCGGAGTCGATCACCAGAATCTTGCGGTGGTCGCGGCCGACATTGCCCGGGTGCAGGAACCCCACCCCGCCGCCGATCAGCGGGTGCTTCATCGCGTGCACATGGGCCGGGAAGCGGAAGAACCGCTGCGGGATGACCAGGTTCGCGAACTCGTCCCAGATCAGATACACCTGCACGCCCCGGTCGGCGGCGGCGATCAGTTCGCGTTTGAACGCGCGCCCGATCGCGTCGTCCTTCCAGATGAAGGTCTCGAAGAACACCGTGTCGGTGGCCCGCCGGATCTCGGCGAGCATGTCGTCGTACAGATCCTGACCATAGGTGAAGATCTCCACCTCGGTGTCACCGGCGTCGAACGGCACCGGCGGCACGGACGGGAAGTTCACCGGTGGGCGCCGCCGCTTGCGGTGCCAGGCCACCACCTGCAGGGCCGCCACGATCGTCAACTGCGCGGCCACGATCGCACCGATCACCCGACGGATGATCGAGCGCGCCGGAACCCTGCGCACCCAACCCCAATCCCGGGCAGGACGCTTCCCGGACTTGCGAACCGGGAACGAGGAACCATCAGCCGACGCCATGGGTACAACGATAGTGGGCCGATCCCACTAGGCTGGCCTCGTCATGACCGGAACCGAATCCAGCCCGCCACCGGCCCTGTTTCCGCTGGCCGATCTGCCCACCGCCGAACCCGCCGCACCCTCGTCCCGCGGCCGGACGATCGACCTTCTCGGCGGGTTGAACGAACCCCAGGCCGCGGCGGTCACCCATGCCGGATCCCCGGTGCTGGTGGTTGCCGGCGCGGGTTCGGGCAAGACCCGGGTACTGACCCACCGCATCGCCCATCTGGTGGCCGAACGCAACGTGCACCCCGGTTCGATCCTGGCCATCACCTTCACCAACAAGGCGGCCGCCGAGATGCGGTCGCGGGTGGTCGACCTGGTCGGCAACCGGGCCCGGATGATGTGGGTGTCGACCTTCCACTCGGCCTGTGTGCGCATTCTGCGGGCCGAGATCGGACGCTTCGGGCTGGCCCGCACCTTCTCGATCTACGACGACACCGACGCGAAACGGCTGATGGGGCTGGTGCTGCGCGAGATGGGTGCCGACCCCAAACGGTTCACCCCGCGCGGGGTGCTGAACTGGGTGTCGAACCACAAGAACGAACTGGTCGACCACGAAACCGCCACCCAACAGGCCCAGGGCCCGATCGCCGAGACGATGGCCGAGGCCTACCGGATGTACCAACAGCGGTTGACCGCCGCCAATGCGTTGGACTTCGACGACCTGATCATGACCACCGTGCACCTGCTGCAGGCCTTCGCCGATGTGCGCGAACAGTACCGGCGCCGGTTCCGGCACGTCCTGGTCGACGAGTACCAGGACACCAACCATGCCCAGTACGCGCTGATCCGGGAACTGTGTGCGGCCGATCCCGACGCGGACGAGCACGCCGTTGAGCCGCCCGAACTGATGGTGGTCGGTGACTCCGACCAGTCGATCTACGCCTTCCGGGGCGCGACGATTCGCAACATCCTCGACTTCGAGGCCGACTTCCCCGGTGCCCGCACGATCGTGCTGGAGCAGAACTACCGCTCCACCCAGACCATCCTGTCGGCGGCCAATGCGGTGATCTCGCACAACCCCGACCGTCCGGCCAAACGGTTGTGGTCCGACGCCGGGGACGGGGAGCTGATCACCGGTTGGGTGGCCGACACCGACAACGACGAGGCCCAGTTCATCGCCGGGGAACTCGACCGGCTGGTCGACGAGGGCACGACCACCTACGGGCAGGCGGCGGTGTTCTACCGCACCAACGCCCAATCCCGCTCCTTCGAGGAAGTGTTCATCCGGGTCGGGATGCCCTACAAGGTGGTCGGCGGGGTGCGCTTCTACGAACGCAAGGAGATCCGCGACGCGATCGCCTACCTGCGCGCCATCGCCAACCGCGACGACGAGGTGTCGATGCGCCGCATCCTGAACGTGCCCAAACGCGGCATCGGCGACCGGTCGGAGGGCGCTATCGAGGAATTCGCCGGCCGGGAACGGATCAGCTTCGGGGATGCGCTGCGCCGCGGCACCGAACTGGGGCTGGCCACCCGCTCGACCAATCAGATCGCCGGGTTCGCCGAACTGATGGACACCCACGAGGCGATGGTCGCCGAGGGGGTGCCCGCCGATGAGATCCTCACCTCGATCCTGGAGGCTTCGGGGTACCTGGACGAGTTGCGCACCTCGACCGACCCGCAGGACGAAACCCGGCTGGAGAACTTGGTCGAACTGATCTCGGTGGCCTCGGAGTTCGTGGCTGCCGCCCACGTCACCGAACTGCCCCACGTGCCGGGGGAGGCCGACGACTTGGCCCGGGAGCTCGCCGAACCTGCCGCCGAGCCGGACGATTCGCTGGCCGCTTTCCTGGAACGCATCGCGCTGGTCGCCGATTCGGATCAGATTCCCGATGCCGACGCCGAGGACGGTGGGGTGGTCACCCTGATGACCCTGCACACCGCGAAGGGGCTGGAGTTCGACACGGTCTTTCTCACCGGCATGGAGGACGGGGTGTTCCCGCACCAGCGGTCGCTGGCCGACCCGAAGGAGTTGGAGGAGGAACGCCGACTCGCCTACGTCGGCATCACCCGGGCCCGC
>JAAYAO010000079.1 GCA_012719335.1 Propionibacterium sp.
CAAGATCGCAGCTGTCGGTGACAAGACCGCCGAGGCCCTGGCGACCTGGGGCCTCAACGCCGACCTGGTGCCCGGCGAGGAACAGTCGGCCGCCGGCCTGCTCGCCGAGTGGCCGGAGTAAGACGAGGTGCTCGACCCGATCAACCGGGTGTTCCTGCCCCGCGCGGACATTGCCACCGAGAACCTCGTGGCCGGGCTGATCGACCTCGGCTGGGAGGTCGACGACGTCACCGCCTACCGCACGGTGCGGGCCGCCCCGCCGCCGCCCGAGACCCGCGACGCCATCAAGAGCGGCAAGTTCGACGCGGTCGTGTTCACCTCGTCCTCGACGGTGCGCAACCTGGTCGGTATCGCCGGTAAGCCGCACGCCACCACCGTGATCGCCGCGATCGGCCCGCAGACCGCCAAGACCTGCACCGAACACGGCCTGCGGGTGGACGTGATGGCCTCCGAGCCCAGCGCCCTGGAGCTGGCCGACGCGTTGGCCAGCTTCGCCGCCGAACGCCGCGACGAGTTCATCGCCAACGGCGACCCGGTGTTGCGTCCCTCCCAGACGCGCACCCGCAGCCGGCGTCGTTCCTGAGGTGGCCATGTCGCTGCCGCACCGTCCCCGCCGGTTGCGCGCCAACCCCGCGGTTCGGGGGCTGGTCGCCGAGACCACCCTGGCGCCCCGGCAGTTGATCCTGCCGGTCTTCGTCGCCGAGGGCATCACCGAACCCCGGCCGATCTCGTCCATGCCCGGGGTCGTCCAGCACACCCTGGACACCCTCAAACGCACCGCGGCCGAGTCGGTCGCCGCCGGGCTGGGCGGCATCATGCTGTTCGGCGTGCCCGAGCAGAAGGACGCCGAGGGTTCGGGGGCCACCGACCCCGACGGCATCCTGGCCGAGGGGTTGCGGTCGGTGCGCACCGAGGTCGGTGACGACCTGGTGGTGATGAGCGACGTCTGCCTCGACGAGTTCACCGACCACGGTCACTGCGGGGTGCTCGCCGCCGACGGCACCGTCGACAACGACCACACCGTCGAACGCTACGTCGAGATGGCCCTGCTGCACGCCGAATGCGGCGTCCACATGGTCGGCCCGTCCGGCATGATGGACGGCCAGGTCGGCGCGATCCGCCGCGGCCTGGACGGGGCCGGACGCACCGATGTGGCGATCCTGGCCTACACCGCCAAGTACGCCTCGGCCTTCTACGGCCCCTTCCGCGAGGCCGTAGCGTCCACCCTCACCGGCGACCGCAAGACCTACCCGCAGGACCCTGCCAACGCCCGCGAATCGATGCGCGAGGCCGACCTCGACATCGCCGAGGGAGCCGACGTACTGATGGTCAAACCCGCGCTGGGGTACCTGGACGTGATCACCCGGCTGCGGCAACGCCACGACCTGCCGATCGCGGCCTACAACGTGTCGGGGGAGTACTCGATGATCGAGGCCGCCGCCGAACGCGGCTGGCTCGACCGCGACCGCACCGTCGATGAGGCCCTGCTGTCGATCCGCCGGGCCGGCGCCGACCTGATCCTGAGCTATTGGGCCCTGGACTGGGCCCGGAGGAACCACCGATGAGCGACACCAACCAGCGTGATCGGCGTTCGGCCGAGTTGTTCGACCGTGCCCGTCGGGTGATCCCCGGGGGAGTCAACTCCCCGGTGCGCGCCTACGGGGCGGTCGGCGGCACGCCGCGATTCATCGCGAGCGCGTCCGGCGCCTACCTGACCGATGTGGACGGCAACGAGCTGGTCGACCTGGTCGGCTCCTGGGGGCCGATGCTGCTCGGCCACGCCCACCCCGAGGTGTTGGCCGCGGTGGCCCGCGCCGCCGAGAAGGGCACCTCCTACGGCGCCCCGACCGAGGACGAGGTGGCGCTGGCCGAACTGATCGTGAACCGCACCCCGATCGAACAGGTGCGGCTGGTCAACTCCGGCACCGAGGCCACCATGTCGGTGCTGCGGCTGGCCCGCGGCATCACCGGCCGCGACAAGATCATCAAGTTCGCCGGCTGCTACCACGGCCACGTCGACTCGCTGCTGGTCGCCGCCGGTTCCGGGGTCGCGACCTTCGGTCACCCCGGCTCCCCGGGCGTCACCGCAGCCACCGTCGGCGACACCATCGTGTGCGAGTACAACGACCGTGACGCCGTCGCCGCCGTGTTCGCCGCCCACGGCGACTCGATCGCCGCGGTGATCACCGAGGCCACCCCCGGCAACATGGGCGTCGTCCCGCCCACGGTCGTCGACGGCGAGAGCTTCAACGCCTGGTTGCGCCGAGTCGCCCACGAGCACGGTGCGCTGTACATCTCCGACGAGGTGATGACCGGGTTCCGGGTGTCGGCCGCCGGCATGTACGGCCTGGACCACGTCCAACCCGACCTGATGACCTTCGGCAAGGTGATGGGTGGCGGATTCCCCGCCGCGGCCTTCGGTGGTTCCGCCGAATACATGGCCCACCTGTCCCCGGTCGGCTCGGTCTACCAGGCCGGCACCCTCTCCGGTAACCCGGTCGCGGCCGCCGCAGGCCGCACCACCCTGGAGTTGGCCGGCCCCGAGGTGTACGCCCACCTCGACGCCACCGCCGAGAAACTGCGCGCCGCGGTCGCCGAAGCCCTCACCGCGGCCGGGGTGCCGCACGTGATCCAGCACATGGCGAACCTGTTCAGCGTCTTCTTCACCCCCGCCGACGTCACCACCGTGCCCGACTACCCGACCGCCCAGCGCCAGTCGTCCGAGGCCTATGCCGCGTTCTTCCACGCGATGCTGGACGCCGGGGTGAACCTCGCCCCCAGCGGGTACGAGGCCTGGTTCGTCTCCGCCGCCCATGACGACATTGCATTGTCACGTATCGTCGAGGCGTTGCCCGCGGGCGCCCGGGCCGCAGCCGCCGCGCTCGAGGGGTGAGCGGGCCCGCGCCCGTCCAGAACATGCCGTTGCAGTTTCCGCCGACAGGAGTCGACCAGTGAGCACCACCCGCGTCCACCTGATGCGTCACGGCGAGGTACACAACCCCGGCCGGGTGCTGTACGGCCGGTTGCCCGGCTACAACCTGTCCGAACGGGGCCAACGGATGGCCACCCGGATGGCCGATTACTGGGCCGACCACGACATCACCCACCTGGTCTGTTCGCCGCTGGACCGCACCCGGCAAACCATCGCGCCCACCGCCGAACGGCTCGGCCTGGAGCCGAACCTCGACCACCGGGTGATCGAGGCCGCGAACCTGCTGCAGGGCCGGGTGGTCAACTCCCGCCGCAGCGACCTGTTCAAGCCGTGGATGTGGTGGCACCTGCGCAACCCGCTGCGTCCCAGCTGGGGTGAGAGCTACCGCGACATCGCCGCCCGGATGCGCGACGCCGTGGTGGACGCCGCCAGCATCGCCGACGGCCACGAGGCGCTGATCGTCACCCACCAGTTGCCGATCTGGCTGGCCCGGCTGTCGGCCGAGGGCCGCCCCCTGGTGCACAACCCGGCCCGGCGCGAATGCACCCTGGCCAGCGTCACCACCCTGACCTTCGTGGACGGCCGGCTCTCCGGCACCGAGTACCGCGAACCCGTCGCCGACCTGCTGCCGCCCAAGGACAAGAAGCTGTTGGCCGGCCTGTGATGAGGATGATCCGCCGCGGCCTGCTGCTCGGGCTGCTCGCCCTGAGCCTGCTGCTGACCGCCTGCAGCAACGACCGGCCCACCACCCAGGAGGGGTACGTGGGCGGGGACGGCACCCTGACCATCGTCCCGCCCGAAGACCGCGAACCGGCGCCGATGATCACCGGGCCCGACCTGGCCTCCGACGGCGAGATCTCGCTGGCCGACTACCCCGATCAGGTGATCGTGCTGAACGTGTGGGGGTCGTGGTGCGCACCGTGCCGGGCCGAAGCCCCCGACCTGGTCGCCGCCTCGGCCGAAACCGAGGGCACCGCCCAGTTCATCGGGCTGAATACCCGCGACCTCGGCAAGGCCCAGGGCCTGAAGTTCGTCGACGAGCACGGCCTCACCTACCCGAACATCTTCGACCCCCAGGGCAAGCTGCTGCTGGAGTTCTCCGGCACCATCCCGCCCAGCGGCATCCCCACCACCCTGGTGATCGACCGGGACGGCCGGCTCGCCGCCCGGGTGATCGGGGTGGTCAACGACACCACCCTGATCGGGTTGGTCGAGGACGTCGCGGCCGGTAAATGATGTCGATGCTGCTGTTGGACGTGAGCGTGGCCGGGTTGCTGACCGGGTCACTGCTGCTCGCCCTGCCGGTCGCCGCCTTCGCCGGGCTGGTGTCCTTCTTCTCCCCGTGTGTGGTGCCGCTGTTGCCCGGCTACCTGTCCTACGCCACCGGGCTGGGCGCCCAGGACGTCACCAGCGGAAACGGCCCGCGCGGCCGGCTGCTGCTCGGTACCGCCCTGTTCGTCCTCGGTTTCACGGCGGTCTTCGTCACCACCGGAATCCTCGCCGGCACCGTCGGCACCTGGCTGATGACCAACGCCGACGCCATGACCCGGGTCTTCGGCGTGTTGGTGATTCTGCTCGGTCTGGCCTTCGCCGGGTTGCTCCCGCTGGGCAACCCGAACCTCCGCCCGAAGTGGGTGCCGCGGGCCGGCATCGCCGCCGCCCCCCTGCTGGGGATCGTCCTCGGCCTGGGCTGGACCCCGTGCATCGGGCCGGCCCTGTCGGTGGTGCTCACCCTGGCGATGACCGAGGGCAGCGCGCTGCGCGGCGGGGTGCTGGCGTTCGTGTACTGCCTCGGCCTCGGCGTGCCCTTCCTGGTCGCGGCCCTGGCTTTCGGCCGGATGCGCCGCCTCGTCGGGTTCGTGCAACGCCACCAACAGGTTGTGATGCGCCTCGGTGGCCTGGTGATGGTGGTGGTCGGAGTGCTGATGCTCACCGGCGCCTGGAGTTGGTTGATGGGTATTGCCCGGCAATGGGTCGGCGGATTCGAGGTGTTCATCTGATGGCCGAACCCACCACCGAAGAACGCACCGCCCCCGCCGCACCGAACCACCAGCCGGGCCTGCGGGCCCTGGGTCGCTGGGCGTGGGGTGCGCTCACCAGCATGCGCACCGCGCTGATTCTGCTGTTTCTGCTCGCGATCGCCGCGATCCCCGGCTCGCTGGTGCCGCAACGTCCGGTCACCCCGATCCAGGTCAACGACTTCATCGCCGACAACCCCACCCTCGGCCCGATCTACGACCGGCTGGGTTTCTTCGACGTCTACTCCTCGCCCTGGTTCTCCGCGATCTACCTGCTGCTGCTGGTGTCGTTGATCGGCTGCATCGTGCCCCGAATCGGCGTCTACGCCAAGGCGCTGCGCCGCCAACCCCCGGCCGCCCCGGCCCGGCTGAACCGGCTGCCGGTGTCGGCCACTGTCACCCTGAACGACCCGTCCGCCCTCTCGGCGATCGCCGACGAACTGCGCCGCCGCCGGTTTCGGGTCGCCACCACCGACACCACCGTGTCGGCCGAACGCGGCTACCTGCGCGAACTCGGCAACCTGGTCTTCCACCTCAGCCTGACCCTGATTCTGGTCGGCGTCGCGGTCGGTTCGCTGTGGGGCTACAAGGGCAACGCGATCGTGGTCGAGGGCTACGGGTTCGCCAACAACCTCAGCCAGTACGACGACATCACCGCCGGCGCCCGGTTCAGTGAAACCGACCTGAAACCCTTCGCGATCACCGTCAACTCCTTCCACGCCGAGTTCGAAACCGGCCCGGTGCAACACGGCGCGGCCCGGGTGTTCACCGCCGACGTCACCGTCACCGACCACCCCGGTGCCGAACCGCGCAACGAAGCCCTGGAGGTCAACCACCCGGTGACGGTGGGCAGCACCCAGGTGCACCTCAGCGCCCACGGCTACGCCCCGGTGGTCGAGGTGCGCGACGGCGAAGGCAATGTCGCGTTCTCCGGCCCGGTGGTCTTCCTGCCCCAGGACGGCATGTTCACCTCACTGGGGGTGATCAAGGCACCGGACGCGCGTCCCGACCGGCTCGCCTTCGAGGGCTTCTTCCTGCCCTTCGCCACCGTGGACGACCAGGGCCCCCGCTCGATCTTCCCCGACGCGATCGCCCCCGAACTGTTCCTGAACGTGTGGCACGGCCCACCCAAGGAGGTCGAATCCGGGACGCCGGAGAACGTCTACACCCTCGACACCACCGGCCTGGAGCAGGTCAGCCGGGACGGCGACGCGCTGCGGTTGCGGCTCAAACCCGGCACCGAAGTGGTGCTGCCCGACGACCTGGGCACGGTCGCCTTCATCGGCTGGCACCGGTGGGTGAAACTGCAGGTCTCCGAACAACCCGGGGTGCCGGTGATCGTCGCCGGGGTGGCGATCGCGATCGTCGGGTTGCTGCTGTCACTGTTCATCCGGCCACGCCGGATCTGGGCCCGACTCACCCCGACCGGGGAGGCCGGGGACGGGCACACGCTGAGCGTCGGTGGGCTGGATCGGGCCGACGCCCGACTCGGGCTGGTCGAGGAGGTGCAGGCCCTGGTCGACCTCTTTCCGGACGCACAGGACGCCGCCGCCCCCGGCCGGGCCCGCCCCGCGGAACGGGACCGACTGGTGGCCGAGGACGCGATCATGGATGATGATGGACAACCGTCGGCAAGCGACGCCGGGAAGGACAACTGATGGAGCTGTCGAACCTGTCCACTCAGGCGATGACCACCGCCTGGGTGGTGTACCTGATCGCGATGATCGCGCACACCCTGGAGTGGGCGGTGGCCCGCAACCTCAGCACCAAGGTGGAGCGCAAGCGTCGTCGGGTGCTGGTCGGGGCCGGTGCTGGGGCGGGCGCCGACCTGCCGACCACCACCGAGGAAACCCCGGTCGAGACCACCGAGGACCCTCGCTTGTCGCGGTTCAGCACCGTCGGGCTGGTGCTCACCGGGCTGGCCTTCGCCTTCCATCTGGTCGGGGTGGTGACCCGCGGGATCGCCGCCGACCGGTTCCCCTGGGCGAACATGTACGAGTTCATCACCAGCACCCTGCTGTTCGTGGTGGCCGCCTACCTGGTCGGTGCCGCCCGCTTCGGGATGCGCTGGGCCGGCCTGTTCGTCACCCTGCTGGCCACCGTCGGTATCGGCCTGGCCGTCACCGTGTTCTACGTCGACGTCGCCCCGCTGGTGCCGGCGCTGCACTCGGTGTGGTTCATCATCCACATCGTCACCGCCGCGATCGCCGCTGCGGCCTTCAACCTGGGTGCGGTCGCCACCATCCTGTACCTGGTGCGGGATCGGGCCGAACGCAAGGGCACCGTCCGCGGTTACCTGGCGAAGCTGCCCAGCGCCGAACGCCTCGACGTGATCGCCTACCGCTTCCACGCCTTCTCGTTCCCCCTGTGGACCTTCACCATTGCCGCCGGCGCCGTCTGGGCCCAGTTCGCCTGGGGCCGGTTCTGGGGCTGGGACCCGAAGGAAACCTGGTCGCTGATCACCTGGGTCGCCTACGCCGCCTACCTGCACGCCCGCGCCACCGCCGGCTGGCGCGGCCGCAAGGCCGCCGTGATCGCCCTGATCGGCGTCGCGACCTTCTGGTTCAACTACATCGGCGTGAACATGCTGATCCCCGGTCTGCACTCCTACGCCGGCATCTGACCGCCCTGGCCCCACGCCGGCCGAGCCGGTTCACGCTGTGCCTTTCTC
>JAAYAO010000080.1 GCA_012719335.1 Propionibacterium sp.
CTGCCGATCGCGGCGAGAACCACCTTCACCGATACTGCTCCCGACCCGAGCGGGCTCGCTCGACCCGAAGCCGGCGACGCGGATGCGACATGGAACCTCCCGGCCCCGATCCTAATGGGGTGGACGATCGCGATGAGTCCGACCGGCCTGGCCGGGACGCCCGATCACCCTCTTCCGCCGGCGTGACCCGCAGCCGGCCACCGCCGGCGCAGGATCATCACCACCAGCACCACCAGGCCCAGCAGCAGTTGGGGCACCACGAAGGGGGCCATCGCCACCGGGCCACCGCCCATCACCGCCGCCGGGTCGGTGACCATGTTCAACCACACGTTCAGCAGCCAGTGGACCGGGCCACAGTTGAGCCGGAACGACCTGTTCGCGGACACGACCGCGGCTCGGGTGAGTTCGTGGTCATGCCCCGCCCCTCACTGCGCACCGTGGTGCCGACGGTGTGGCGGGGGATCGGGGTTCGTCCCGATCAACCCCCGGTCTCCGGCCGGAGCCGGGCGACGACCTCGTCCAGCATCTGCTCGGTGAGTTTGCCGGTGAAGGTGTTCTGTTGCGAGACGTGGTAGCTGCCGATCAGCCGCAGCCGTGAACCGTCGGGGCGGACGAAGGTGGTTTCGGCACCGTGACCGAACTTCGTCCGCGGCCGTGGCACCTGCCAACCGATCCGGGCGGCGGCGGTGTGGGCGGCCTGCCAGGCGATCGAGCCGAGGGCCAGCGCCGATTCGGCGCGGGTGGCCAGGATGAGCTCGCGATCCAGCCAGGTGCCGCAGGTGGCCAACTCCTCGGTGGTGGGTTTGTTCTCCGGTGGGGCGCAGTGCACCGGCGCGATGATCCGTACCTCGCGCAGTTCGGCGAGTGAGGCGTCGGGGCTGTCGGCGTACCCGGCCCGGTGCAGGGCGCCGATGATCCAGGTGCCGGAGTTGTCACCGGAGAACATCAGCCCGGTGCGGTTCGCGCCGTGGGCGGCCGGGGCCAACCCGACCACCAGCACCCGCGGGTCGGCCACCCCACGGCTGGGCACCGCCCGACCCCAGTACGGCTGGTCGGCGAAACTGCGCCGCTTCTCGACCGCCACCCGCTCCCGCCAAGCCACCAATCTCGGGCACGCCCGACACACGCTCAGGTAGGCGTCCAACTCCGGCAACGACTTCGCCCGTCCGGCGAATCGGCGCACCCCGGCCGGGGTGGCCGCCCGGGGCGTGTCCGCGTCCGCCGGATCTCCCGGCCACCCTGTGCCCGGGGGCACGGGCGAGTCGAAGAACCGACCGGTCAGCGGATTCGGCAACTGCATGCCGACCAGTCAATCAAAGTTCAGCACCACATCCCGCTGGGTCGTACCGGCACTGTGCCGACGTGGTTGCGACACACCTGAATGCCGCGCCTGTTCAGGCCCGATTTCATCTGGCTGATTGCCGAACCGTTGAAGGCGTTCCACTGCATGTGCATCAGCACGGTCTGACCCGGCTGAGTCTCGGAGACCACCTGGTTCACGACCTGCGCCTGGGTGCGGCCACGCCAGTCGTTGGTGTCGACGTTCCACAGCCAGACTCGCATCCCGACCGACTGGTAGGCCGCGCGGACGGTCGCATTGTGCGCTCCGTACGGCGGACGGCCATAGCTGGTCACCACGCCGGGTGCCCCCAGTTCACGCTGCACCGCGGAGTAGCTGAGGGTGGTCAGGTTGGGATGGGTGATGGAGTGGTTGAACACGTGGTGACCATGGGCCCGGGCGAAAGCCGCATCGAACCGGCCCGACAACAGGCAATCGCCCGTTGGGAACAATGCCAAACCGACGTCGGCCTGTTCGGCGGCGAGCACCGTGGACTTGAAGGCGCTCAGCGAGGTCGGGCAGTCGTCGTAGGTCAGAATCACCCGACTCGTGATGTTCGGCCCGCGATACATGTTGTACTGGCTGTCGGGAATCACCGGTGAC
>JAAYAO010000011.1 GCA_012719335.1 Propionibacterium sp.
GGGCGGCGAGGCCCGCACGGTGCGGTAGGCGGTGACGTCCTCGACCTCCCAGCCGAGTTCGACCAGCGCGGCGGACAGGGTTTCGGTGGCGATGTCCGCGCGCGGCAGGAAGACCCGGTTGATCGGGTCGAGCACCTCGTCGTAGGGCGGGAACTCCGCGGCCAGGCCGGCGGCGGACTGGTCACCGACCGGGATCAGGTCCGGCTCGATGCCCCAGTCCTGCAGCGACTTGGCGGTGGTGCGACCGACCGCGGCCACCTTCAGGCCGGAGAAGTCGCGGGCGTCCAGGCCGACGGCCTCGAACCGTTCGCGCACCGCCTTGACCGCGTTGACCGAGGTGAACGCGACCCATTCGTAGCGGCCCTCGACCAGGCCGCGGATCGCCTTCTCCATCTGCTGGGGCGAGCGCGGGGGTTCGACCGAGATGGTCGGTACCTCTTCGGAGGAGGCGCCGTAGGAGCGCAGCCGGTTGGTCATCGGGCCGGCCTGGTCCTTGGTGCGGGGCACCAGCACGCGCCAGCCGAACAGCGGCTTCGACTCGTACCAGGACAGTTCTTGTTCGTTCTCTGCCACGCCCGGTCCGATCACCACGTGCACGTGGGCGTAGTCGTCCACTCCGGCGGCGGCGACCGCGTCGGCCAGGCCGGCCAAGGTGGAGGGGATGGTGGTTTGGGCGGTGGAGCCGCCGGAGATGATGACCATCGCGGGGTCGTCGCTGACCCGGCCGGCCAGCGCGGTGGCGGCGGCGATGTCGGCGACCATGCCGGCGCGGGCGTTGATCACCAGGGTGCCGGCCAGCGCCCAGTGGGCGGCCTGGCTCTTGGTGAAGGTCTCCCCCACCGTGACGAAGTGCATGCCGTCGACGGTGTTCAGCGAGATGCCGGCGTATTCGGGGACGGCGGTGAGGCTGGACACGCCGGGGACGATCTCGAACTCGATACCGCCCTTGACGCATTCGGCGGCCTCTTCGGCGACCCCGGCGTCCATGAACGGGTCACCCTTGACCAGGCGCACCACCCGTGAACCGTCACAGGCGTGGTTCAGCACGGCGCGGGCACGCTGCAGCGGGGTGAGCTGACGCTGGTTGGCCCGGGGGCTGATCACCTGCACCTCGGCAGAGGGGTTCACCTTGACGGCGGGGTGTTCGAGGATCGCGGTCAGCTCCTCGTCCTCGATCACCACGGCGATGGCATCGGCGAGGGCGGCAACGGCACCGAGGGTGAGCAGGTCGGGATCTCCCGGACCGGTTCCGACGAAGATCACCCGGCCGCGCGGAGCAGGCGTGGCACCCGTCAGCGTGGGCGAGGGGGTCGATGCCGGATTAGCGCTCACGTTTGCCTCTTTCGTCTTGCTAACTACAGACCGTGCGTCTTGGGGGCGTTCAGTTGTCGTACCGGGCCGATCCGGCCCAGAGCCACCTCGGCCAGCCGTTGCCCGGCGCCGGTGGCGTCGGTGGCAGTGCCGTGGCCGGTTACCCGTACCACCGACTCACCCGCGGGCGAATCGACAGCGATAACCGCGCTCATGGTCAAATCATGGCCTTTATCATGCCCAGATTCCAATCGGGCAGCCACCCCCACCGGTGCGAGGCACCCGGCTTCGAGGGTATTGAGGAATGCGCGTTCGGCTACGGCAGTTGCCCGGGCGGCCGGATCGTCCATCGGCAGGACGGCTTCGCGCAGGGCCTCGTCGTCGGCCCGAATCTCCACCCCGAGGGCGCCCTGCCCGGCGGCCGGCAGCATCACCGACAGGTCGAGCGGGTGGGCGGGCAGATCCCGGACGGTGAGGGTGTCGCCGTGGTGCAGGTAGCCGAGGCGGTGCACCCCGGCGGCGGCCAGCAGTACCGCGTCCAGTTCGTCGTGGGCGACCAGGTCGAGGCGGGTGTCGACGTTGCCGCGGATCGGGACGATCTCGAAGTCGACGCCGGCGGTGCGGCAGTACTCGCGCAGTTGCGCGGCGCGGCGCGGGGAGCCGGTGCCGACGCGTTTGCCGGCCAGCTCGGCCAGCGGGGTGCCGACCAGCACGTCGTGGACGGGGGCGCGTTCGGGGATCGCGGCGATGTCGAGGCCGGGGGCTTCGGCGGTGGGCAGGTCCTTCAGCGAATGGACGGCCACGTCGATGGTCTTGTCGCGCAGCCGGTCGCGCACCGCGATCGCGAAGACGCCGGTGCCGCCGATCTCGGTGAGGTGTCGCCGGTCGGTGTCACCCTCGGTGGTGATGCCGACCATTTCGACGTCGTGGCCGGCGGCGCGCAGGATGTCGGCGATGCCGTCGGCCTGGGCACGGGCCAGTGGCGACTTGCGGGCGCCCACTCGAATCAACATGCGGTCTCCGGGGCTGGGTGGGTCACGGGGCCTCCGGGGCGCGAGTGACCGCGTCGACGGTTTGCTGGTCGAGGGCGAACAGGTCGCGCAGCGCGGCGGCGTAGTCGACCTGCTCGTCGTCGGCGAACTGTTGCACCCGCACGGTGGGGCGGTGCAGCAGCTTGTCGACGATCCGGTGCATGGTCTTGGCGACCTCGGCGCGTTGGGTATCGGTGAGGTCGCCGGCGCGGCGGTGCAACCGGTCGAGTTCGGCGTCCATCACCTCGGTGGCCATGGTGCGCAGGGCGACCACGGTGGGGGCGACCTCGGCGGCGCGGCGGGCGGTGAGGAAGGCCGACACCTCGTCGGCGACCAGTTGCCGGGCGGCGGCGACCTCGGCGGCGGTGGTGTCGTCCAGATCCTGGGTCATCAACCGGCGCAGGTTCACCAGCGGAATCTGGTCGCCGACCGATTCGTCGATGTCGGCGGGCAGGGCCAGGTCGATGGCGCCGACGATGTGGCTGCCGACCTGGTCGGCGTGCAGGACGCGGCCGCGGGCGCCGGTGCAGGTGATCAGCACGTCGGCCTCGGCCAGGGCGGTGTCGAGTTCGGCCATCGGCAGGGCGCGTCCACCGACCTGTTCGGCCAGCCGGACGGCCTTCTCGTGGGTGCGGTTCACCAGGGTGACCGCGGCGCCGGCGTCGGTGGCGGTGTGTGCGGCCAGGGTGGCCATCGAGCCCGCGCCGAGCACCAGCACCTGCCGGTCGACCAGGCTGACGCCGTCCCCTGCCAGGGTGGCGATCGAGGCGGTGACCAGGGAGCGTCCGGCGCCACCGATGCCGGTGTCGGTCTGCACCTTCTTGCCGACCCGCAGGCCCTGCTGGAAGAGGGCGTTGAGGGTGGTGCCGACCGAGCCGATGGATTGGGCACGGGCCAGCGCGTCGCGCACCTGGCCGAGAATCTGGCTTTCGCCGACCACCATCGAGTCGAGGCCGCTGGCGACCCGGAACAGGTGGCCGACCGCGGCGCCGTCGTAGAAGACCCGGCAGCCGGCGGTGATGTCGTCGGCATCGAGGCCGCTGATCGACGACAGCAGGCCGGTGGCGTCGTCGAGGCCGCCGTGGAAGCGGGTGACGTCGAGGTAGAGCTCGGTGCGGTTGCAGGTGGACAGCACGACGGCCTCGTTGATCACGGTGCTGTCGAGCAGCGCGGTGGTCAGTTTCTCGCCGTCCGCGGCGTCCATCGACACTCGTCCGAGGATGTCGATCGAGGCGGATCTGTGGGACAGGCTGACCGCGAGAATGCTCACCGAATATTCACTTCCTCCCGGTCGGCACCGGGATGGGCACGACGTTCATGGTAAGCGAGAATTTGTAGTTCTTGGGCCAGATCAACATCGCGGATATGCACCCCCGTGGGTACCCGGACGGGAGTGGCCGAGAAATTCAGGATTCCGGTTATGCCCGCGGCGATCAAATCGTCACAGACCTGCTGGGCCGCCGCGGGCGGGGTGGCCACCACCGCGAGCACCGCGCCGGTGCGGCGGGCGATGGCGGGCAGTTCGTTCGGGTGACTGACCGTGACCGTGCCGTCGCCGACCCGAAAGGTGCGGCCGATCAGCTTCGGGTCGACGTCGAAGGCGGCCACCACGGTGAAGCCCTGGGAGCGTCGTCCGGCGTGGTTGGCCACGGCCAGGCCGAGGTTGCCCATGCCGGCCACGATCAGCGGGTGGATCTCGTCGGCGCCGGTGTGCTCGGACAGTTGGGCGAGCAGGTCGCCGGCGACGTAGCCGACCCCGCGGGTGCCGTGCAGGCCGAGTACGGAGAGGTCTTTGCGCACTTGGGCGGGGTTGACGCCGGTGGCCTCGGCGAGTTCGGCCGAGCTGACCGTGCCGCGCGGGTCGAGGGCGGCCAGGGCACGCTGGTACAGCGGCAGGCGGTTGATCGTCGCCGCCGGAACCGGCGGTGCAGTCGGCACGCTGTCGGTCAACGGCCCTCCTACGGTGGATGCGACCGTCTCAACCTAGGCGCTTGTGAATATTTACACAAAGTGGCACGGGGTGGTTCGTTCCGGGCCGATTCGGGCCGCGTCGACCCCGCTGCGAGGGGCGCCGGGGCCTGTCGGCCACCCGGGTCGGCGGAAGGCGCCGTTCAGTCGAGCGCGGCGGCCAGGCGGTTGGGGTCGACCCGCCAGATGTCGTGCTGTTCGCCGTCGACGAAGATGACCGGCACCTGGTCGGTGAATCGGCGGCGCAGTTCGGGGTCGGTGTCGATGTCGCGGGTCTGCCAGGTGATGCCGCGGGGGGTGCACACGTCGGCGATCACCTCGAGGGCCACCTCGCACAGGTGACAGTTCTGCCGGACCATGACCAACACACGGGGTTCACTCACCCCGGCACTGTACGAGATCGGCCCGGCGACAGTGCCACCCGTTCGCCCCGGGGGTTGCCCCCCGGCAGTCGGAGGTGACTCAGAAACCGAAGACCGAACCGGCCGAGGGGTTCGGCTTGCACTGGCAGCGGTTCTCCTGCGGGACGTTGCGGAAAACCTGGTCGACGTGCTGACCGCACCCGACCCAGGTGACCTTGCCGCACTTCTGGCACGTGGCTGCACTGCACATGGAAAGCTCCTTCACTCCTGGTGGCCGGTGGGCCGCCGTTTCGGGGCCCACCGCGACTCGAAGATATACCCCTGGGGGTATCTTCTTCAAGTTGGTTTCCCGCTTCCGTGCCGGGCGGGGTCGGTCATCATGGAGGCATGGAGCGACCCGTGACCGATGCCGAGACCTCGGCCCGGATGTCACGACAGCGCACCCGCGACACCGGGCCGGAGTTGGCGCTGCGCCGCGCTCTGCACCGGCTCGGCTATTGGTACCGGGTGGACGCTCCCCTGCCGGGGCTGCCGAGACGCCGGGCCGACCTACTGTTTCCGGGCCCGAAGGTGGCGGTGTTCGTGGACGGCTGCTTCTGGCACGGCTGCCCGGTTCATGCCACCCGGCCGGCCCGCAACCGGGAGTGGTGGGCGGCGAAGCTGGCCGGCAACATCGACCGGGATCGGCGCACCGACGAGCACCTGACCGCTCTGGGCTGGACGGTGGTCAGGGTCTGGGAACACGAATCGGTCGAGGACGCGCTGGGTTCGGTGTTGGCGCACCTGCCCGCGCGTTGAAGGGCCGGCACTCGAGGGCGGTCAGCGTGCGGCGAACACGTACCGGCCGGTGAGCCCCTCGTCCAGAATCTGCAGGATGCCGGCGGCGACGTCCGCGCGGCTGATTCGCCCGGTCGGTTGCCCCGGCCGGGCGACACCGGTCGCCACCAGTCGGACGTCACCGGTTGCCGGGTCATCGGCCAGACCGCCGGGCTGCACCACCGCCCAGTCCAGACCGGACGCGGCGGCCACGGCCTCCTGGTCGGCGTGGTCGGCCAGAGCCCGGCCCAACACCAGCTTCGCGAAGGTGCGGATCGGCTGCTTCATCAGTTTCAGCGACTCCCCCACACCCAGCGAGGAATGCACGACCAGCCGCCGGACGCCGACCCGTTGCATCGCCGCGACCACCGATGCGGTGACCGCGGTGCGCAGCTTCTGCTTGCCGAAGCCCGGGGCGCCGACCGCGATCACCACGGCGTCCGCGCCGGTGAGCACCTCGTCCAGGAGTGCGGAGTCGGTGGCGTCCAGCCGCACATCGGTCAGCCCGGCCGGGGCGTTCGCCCAGCCGCGACGCGACACACTGACGATCTCGTCGCCGCGCGCCAACCCCAGGTGCGCCAAGCAGGCGCCCGTCCCGCCGTTTCCACCGATCACCACGATTCGCATGACGCCAGTGAAGCAGGTCGATCCCAGTCGGGGCACGGAATCCGCCCGGACCGGGGCCGTGGCGGCCGTGGGGATGTGGTTTTCCTCATCGTCGGTTCAACCCGGGTGTGTAGGTTGCCCTGCATGGCGATCGGCGCATTCTTCGACCTGGACAACACCCTGGTTCGGGGCACCTCCCTGGTGCACGTCGCCACCGCGATGTACCGGCGCGGCTATTTCTCCACCCGCAAGATGGCCCACGGCTTGTTGCTGGAGGCCCAGTTTCGGATCCAAGGCCGCGAGGACATGAACGGCGCGAACTTCGTCCGGCAGAATTTCCTGGACGCGATCGAAGGCACCCCCGCGGCGGACCTGGAAGAGATCGTGCGCCACGTCTTCGAGTCGAAGCTGTCCGACCGGATCTGGCCCGGGGTGCGTGAACTCGCCGACGCCCACCTGGCCGCCGGCCACGAGGTGTGGATCATGACCGCCTCCCCGATCGAGGTCGCCGAGATCATTGCCGACCGCTTCGGGTTCACCGGCGCAATGGGCACCCTCGCCGAACGCGACGACGACGGCATCTACACCGGCCAGATGGACAGCTTTCTGCACGGCGCCCAGAAGGCCGCGGCCGTGGAGAAGCTGATCGCCGAACGCGGCATCGATGCCGACGCCAGCCACGCCTACTCGGACTCGATCAACGACCTGGGCATGTTGGAGTTGGTCGGCAACCCCCACGCGGTCAACCCCGATGCCGCCCTGCGCGAGGTCGCCGAACTGCATTCGTGGCCGGTGCACGACTACCGGTCCCGAGCCCAGTGGAAGAACTGGGTCGGCATGGGAGCCGCCGCTTCTGTGGTGACAGCCGGGTACTTGTCGCGACGGGCGTCGAAAGCCCGCCAAGCGCTGGCCGAACAGTTGCCGCGCTGAGTCTCAGCGCGATTGGACGTTCGCGTCCTGGAAGTGTTGTTGCGGCATGGGACGACGCAACTGCCAGGTGATCGCGATCGGTTTTTCACCCTCCGCGGAGGCCAGGTCGCAGGCACCGAGTAACAGGTAGGGCTGTGCGGTGCCGAGTTCACTGTCGGATTCGACGCGGCTGAACAATAGGATCTGGTGCCCGGTGGATCGCTGTTGCAGGTA
>JAAYAO010000081.1 GCA_012719335.1 Propionibacterium sp.
GCAAGGACGGTCTGCTGCACATCTCCAAGCTGCGCGCCCTGGCCGGTGGCAAGCGGGTCGACAATGTCGATGACGTGGTGTCGGTCGGCCAGAAGCTCGAGGTCGAGATCTCCGAGGTCGACGACCGCGGCAAGCTGTCGCTGATCCCGGTGGTCGAGGACGAAGAAGGTTCCGACGACGAGGAGTGAGCCCGGCTCACCTCACGGCCGCCCGGTCGGTATCCGCATCCCGCGGGTGTCGGCCGGGCGGCTTTCGCGTTACCGGGGGGCTGGTGACCCGCGGCCACTACACTGGCCCGCGTGACTGTGACTGTGGGAGTGTTCGGCGCCAGGGGCAAGATGGGTGCGGAGGTGTGTCGGGCCGTCGAGGAGGCCGCCGACCTGGAACTGGGGGCGGCGCTGGATCTCGGCGATGACCGGGCCGCCGCGGCCGGCTGTGAGGTGATGGTCGACTTCACCAACCCCGATGCGGTGATGGACAACCTCGCCTGGTGTATCGACAACGGCATCCACGCGGTGGTCGGCACCACCGGCTTCGACGAGGAGCGTCTCACCGAACTGCGCGAACGGCTCGCCGCCCGCCCCGGGGTCGGCATCCTGATCGCCTCGAACTTCTCCATCGGTGCGGTACTGATGATGGCCTTCGCCGAACAGGCCGCCCGCTTCGTCGACAGCGTCGAGATCATCGAACTGCACCACCCGGACAAGGCCGACGCCCCCTCCGGCACCGCCACCACCACCGCCCAGCGCGTCGCCGCGGCCCGTGCCGAGGCCGGCTGTGCGCCCTTCCCCGATGCCACCAGGCATCAGGTCGACGGCGCCCGCGGGGCGACGATCGACGGGGTGCACGTGCACAGCGTGCGGGTGCGCGGTCTGGTCGCGCACCAGGAGGTCGTGCTCGGCACGCCGGGGGAAACCCTCACGATTCGGCACGACTCGCTGGACCGGGTCTCGTTCATGCCCGGGGTGTTGACCGCGGTACGGGCGGTGGCGGATCGCCCCGGCCTGACGCTGGGTATCGATGACCTGTTGGGGCTCAGGTGAGCGAACGCCGCCGCGGCTCGGGCTGCCTGGTCGCCGTCGTCGTCCTGATCGCCCTGCTCTCGGGTGCGGTCATCGTCGGCGACCGGATGGCCCGCGATTACGTCGAGGACGAGTTCGCCGCCGGCGTCCGGCAGGAACTCGGCCTGGACGTCCCACCCGAGGTCACCATCAACGGGTGGCCGTTCCTGTGGCAACTGTGGCAACGCTCCTTCGACCACGTCGAGATGACCGCCCCGCGGGCCACCCTCAGCGATCAGAACCGCAGCATCGTCGTCGACGACCTGCACCTGAACCTGCACGCGGTGAACGCCTCCCAGGACTTCACCGAAATCGTCGCCGAACGCCTCGATGCGACCGGCCGGTTGTCCTGGCAGGAACTGAGCACCCTGGTGCAGGGCGGCCAGGTTTCCCAGGCCGGGCCCGACCGGATCAAGATCCGGTACGCGCTGGAGGTCTTCGGCGAGTCCATCGACGTCGAGGCCAGCGGCCGCCCGGTACTGGACGCCGCCGCCCAGAAACTCGAGATCGAGGACGTCACCCTGCGGGTGGTCGGCATGGACGTGCCCCAGGTGATCACCGACGAACTGATGAAACTGCGCCTCGGCGAAATCGACCTCGCCCTACCGATGGGCCTGCGTGTCGACGCCCTCGAGGTCGCCGACCGGGGCATCGAACTGGAAGTCTCCGGCACCGAGGTGCCGCTGCGCCGCTGACCGCCCGAGATCGCGTCCGACAGCCCGACCTCAGATCAGGGTGTGCAGCCGCAATTGCTTGAGTTGCACCGACTCGTCGTCGGGGCCGATCGCCCGGTGGGCGCCGTCGTAGCCGAAACCCGATTCGGTGAAGAACGTGCGGCGGGCGTCGTCGGCCGACACCACCCAGTACAGCGCCCGGGTGAACCGGTCGGCCCGCAGGGTGTCGACCACCGCATGCATCAACCGGGATCCGTGGCCCTCGCCGCGGGCCAGCGGGCTGATCGCGAACTCGCCGATCAGCGCGTCGGTGCTCGGGTCGGCGTCCTCGTCGTCGGCGGGCTGGGTGGTGGCGAAACCGACCACCCGGTCGCGCGGGCCGGACGCCACCGCCACCAACACCCGACAGCGCGGGTCGGGCGGGCGCATGATCGCCTGCTCCCAGACCGCGGCCACCTCGTCCACCTTGGAGGTCAACAGGGCCTCGGCCACCCCACCCCCCAACTCGCGCCAGGCATCACGCTGAATGCCGGCGATCTGGGCGGCTTCGGCCGGCAGAGCCAGCCGTACCGAGTCGGGGCGGGGCGCGTCAGGTGTGTTCACCGCAGCGATGCTACTAGGGCATCCCGCCGACCCGGGTCGCTGCTCGCCGCGGCGAATGGGGTGGCCGTCGCGGGATGGCACTAAGCTCGAAACGTGACTATTGGCTTACGGACACCCCCACCCCTGGCCGCCGGAACCCTGCGGATCATCCCGCTGGGCGGGCTGGGTGATGTGGGACGCAATATGACCTCCTTCGAGATCGACGACCGGCTGATGCTGGTGGACTGCGGGGTGCTGTTCCCCGAGGAGGCCCACCCCGGGGTCGACCTGATCCTGCCCAGCCTCGACCTGGTGACCTCCCGGGTCGACGAGATCGAGGCGCTGGTGCTCACCCACGGGCACGAGGACCACATCGGGGCGGTGCCCTACCTGCTGCGGCACCGGGCCGACATCCCGATCTACGGCACCGAACTGACCCTGGCCCTGGTCGCCGAGAAGCTCCGCGAACACCGGATCAAGGGCCACGACCTGCGGGTGGTGCGCGCCGGTGACCTGGTCACCGCCGGGCCCTTCGACCTGGAGTTCGTCGCGGTGAACCACTCGATCCCGGACGCGATCGCGTTGGCGATCGGCACCAAAGCCGGCATCGTGCTGCACACCGGCGACTTCAAGATGGACCAACTGCCCCTGGACGGGCGGATCACCGACCTGCGTACCTTCGCCCGGCTCGGCGAGCAGGGGGTCGACCTGTTCATGGTCGACTCCACCAACGCCGAGGTGCCCGGCTTCACCACCGGCGAACGGGAGATCCAACCCGCGCTCGACCGGGTCTTCGCCCAGGCCGAGGGCCTGGTGGTGGTGGCCTGCTTCGCCTCCCACGTGCA
>JAAYAO010000082.1 GCA_012719335.1 Propionibacterium sp.
GAGATGGTCTCCTCCATCAGGGTGCCGCCCAGGTCGTTGGCGCCACCGGTGAGCATCATCCGGGTGCCGTCGATACCGAGCTTCACCCAGGAGGTCTGGATGTTCGGGATCCGGCCGTGCAGCATCACCCGGCCCAGAGCGTGCACCGCCCGGTTGTCGCGCAGGGTGGGGCCGGGCCGCGACAGGCCGGCGAGGTAGACCGGTGCGTTGGTGTGCACGAACGGCAACGGCACGAACTCGGTGAACCCGCCGGTGCGGTCCTGCACCCCGATCAGGGTGCGCAGGTGCCCCACCCAGTGGTCGGGCCGGTCGACGTGGCCGTACATCATGGTCGAACTGGACGGCAGGCCGAGCCGGTGCGCGGTTTCGACCACCTCGATCCATTGGGCGGTGGGCAGTTTGCCCTTGGTGAGCACCCAGCGGACGTCGTCGTCGAGGATCTCGGCGGCGGTGCCCGGAATCGAATCCAGCCCGGCTTCGCGCAGTTCGGTCAGCCAGGCCTCGATCGACACGCCCTCCTTGGCCGCGGCCGAGGCGACCTCCATCGGGGAGAAGGCGTGGACGTGGATGCCCGGGGCGGCTTCTTTCACCGCCCGGACGATCCGGGCCAGGTCACCGGCGCGCAGGTCGGG
This sequence comes from Propionibacterium sp., assembly GCA_012719335.1. Lineage (GTDB taxonomy): Bacteria > Actinomycetota > Actinomycetes > Propionibacteriales > Propionibacteriaceae > JAAYAO01. Next base: position 633 of record JAAYAO010000082.1, read on the forward strand.
TGAGATCCCGCCCTGCATGCACACCTCGGTCGCACCCAGCCGTTGCGCCTCGGCGGCCCGCTCGGCGACCTCGTCCACCGACAGGGTGAAGGCGTCGGCGTCGGTCTTGCGTTGGGCGAAGGCACAGAACCTGCAGCCCACGTAACAGACGTTGGTGAAGTTGATGTTGCGGTTGATCACGTAGGTGACCGGCTCCCCCACCACCTCGCGGCGCAACCCGTCGGCCAGGGCGGTGAAGGCGTCCAGGTCGGCGCCGTCGCTGGTGACCAGGGCCAGGTAGTCGGCGTCGGACAGCCCGGCCGGGTCGGCCTCGGCGCGGGCCAGGGCGGCGCGGGCCTCACTGGGCAGCAGCACCTGGGCGGGGTCGGGGGTGAGGCGTTCGGCCACCGCATCCCAGTCGCCGTACACCTGGGCGAAGTCGGAGCGGCGGTCGTCGGTGCGGCCGGTGTGGTCGATGTCGGTGTGCAGATCGGTGCGACCGGCCGAGGCGTCCAGGCCGCCGTCGGGCTCCTGCCAGGAGATTCCGGCCGGCCGGGCGTTCGGGTCGGCCAGGCCGGTTGCCGGGTCGACCAGGGCACGCAGATGGGGGTGCAGCCGGAGGTCGATCCACGCCTCGTCGCGCTGCAGACTGCCCAACACGTAGCGCGGGTGGGCGGTGAGCCGTTCGGCCAACTCCAGACCCGCGGCGGCGGTGGCCGCGGCCAGGTCGTCGATATTCGGCCAGGGACGTTCGGGGTTGACGTGATCGAGGGTGACCGGCGACACCCCGCCCCAGTCGTCCACCCCGGCGGCGAGCAGCCGGGCGATCTCGTCCGGATCGGACAGGTTCGGGGGTGCCTGGATGGTCACCGACGGGCCGAGCAGCAGCCGGGCGACCGCGATGGTGGCCAGGTATTCCTCCGCGCCCAGGTCGTCGGCGGCCCGCATCGCGGTGTCGTCCTTGGCCCGGAAGTTCTGCACGATGCATTCCTGCACGTGCCCGTATTCGCGGGCGACCCGGCGGATCGCCATGATCGAATCGACGCGGTCGGCCGGGGTTTCACCGATGCCGACCAGGATGCCGGTGGTGAACGGCACGCCGACCCGTCCGGCGTCCTCCAGCACTCGCAGCCGCACCGCCGGGTTCTTGTCGGGTGAGCCCTTGTGGGCGCCGTGCTCGAACACCTCCATCGAGGTGGTCTCCAGCATCATGCCCATCGACGGCGCAACCGGCTTGAGCCGTTGCAGGTCGCTCCAGGTCATCACCCCGGGGTTGAGGTGCGGCAACAGCCCGGTTTCCTCCAACACCCGGATCGCCATCGCCCGCACATAGCTGAGGGTGTCGTCGTAACCGTGCGCGTCGAGCCATTCCCGGGCCGCGGGCCACCGGTCCTCGGGCCGGTCACCGAGGGTGAACAGGGCTTCCTTGCAGCCGGCCGCGGCGCCGGCCCGGGCGATCTCGAGCACCTCGTCCGGGGACAGGAAGGCGGCCTCCAGCTTGTGCGGTGCGGTGGCGAAGGTGCAGTAGTGGCACCGGTCGCGGCACAGCCGGGTCAGCGGAATGAACACCTTGCGCGAGTAGGTGACCACCCCGGGGCGTCCGGCGGTGACCATTGCGGCATCGCGCACCCGGGTGGCCGATTCGCACAGTGCCACCAGATCGTCCCCGCGGGCGGCCAGCAGAATCTCGGCCTCGGCTCGGTCCAGAGCCTTGCCGTCGCGGGCCCGGGCCAGGGCCCGGCGCATCCCGGGGATCGTCGAAGTCATACCCGGCACTGTATGTCAGGGCCGGGAATCGTCCGGTTCCTCGTCCACCGAATCACCATCGGCCAGGGCCAACACCGCCGCAGCCAGGTCACTGTCGATCACCAATGCATCGAAGACCCCGGTGCGGATCGCTCCCAACACCCCGCGGGCCTTCTCCACCCCGGCCGCGATGCCCACCAC
>JAAYAO010000083.1 GCA_012719335.1 Propionibacterium sp.
CGGCCATGCGCTCGTCGATGACCGACGGGTCCACGCTCTCGCCGAGGGCGATGAAGTCGTCCCAATCGGTGGCGTGCTCGTCGCCGGTGCTGCCGATGTCGACGATCGTGCGCAGGTAGGGCACCCCCGGCAGAATCGCCGGCTCCACCCCGGCGCCCCAGTCGTCGCCGGTCGGCGCCTCGGTCTCGCGCAGCATCGTCAGGTAGGACTTGCCCAGGAAGCCCTCCTCCGTGACCAACATCATGGTGCGGGCCCGGTTCAGCGCGAACTGTGCCTCCGAACCGAGGTAACGGGTGTTGATCGGGGTCAGAATGCCGCCGGCGGCCATGATGCCGAGGGCGGCGATGCACCATCGGGCGGAGTTGGGGGCCCAGACCGCGGCGCGATCACCCGGTTCGAGGCCACGGGCCACCGCTGAGCGGGCGAAAGCGGTGACCTCGGCGTCCAGTTGTGCGAAGGTGAGGCGAATCTCGCCGTCGACGATCGCTTCGAGATCAGGGTCCTCGGCGGCAGCCAAGCGCAGGCTTTCCGGGATTGACGCGACGGTGTCGGGCGTAGCGGTCATTGCCACCTCCGGTGCGTGGATCGGTTTCACCGGAGACTACCGCCCCGGCGGGACGAGCGTAGCTGCCCGACCAAGCGCTTGGTACGGTTCATCCCATTGGCCGCAACCAAGTCCAGGCCGACCAACCCGCCCAAGGAGCACGATCATGAACGAGGCCTACATTGTCGAGGCCGTCCGTACCCCGGTCACCAAACGTGGCAAGGAATTCGCCGAGGTTCACCCGGCCGATCTGGGCGCGCACACCCTGCGCGCCGTGGTCGAGCGGGCGAACGTCGATCCGGGGGCCGTCGAGGATGTCGTCTACGGCTGTGTCGACACGATCGGGCCGCAGGCCGGTGACATCGGGCGCACCGCCTGGTTGGCCGCGGGGCTGCCCGACCACGTGCCCGGGGTGACCGTCGACCGGCAGTGTGGCTCGTCCCAGCAGGCCGTGCACTTCGCCGCCCAGGCGATCCTGAGCGGCACCGCCGATCTGGTGGTGGCCGGCGGTATGCAGAACATGTCGGCGATCCCGATTTCGGCGGCGATGTGGGCCGGTCAGCAGTACGGCTTCGACGACCCCTTCCGGGGATCGAAGGGTTGGCAGGAGCGGTACGGCAACGTCGAGGTCTCGCAGTTCAAGTCGGCGCAGATGATCGCCGACAAGTGGAAGATCAGCCGCGAGGAGATGGAGCGGTTCGCCCTCGAATCGCACACCCGGGCGCTGAAGGCGATCGCCGAGGGTCGCTTCGTCAAGGAGATCGAGCCGCTGAACGGGGTCGACACCGACTCCTGCCCGCGGGAGTCGACCCTGGAGAAGATGGCCACCCTCGACCCGCTGGAGGAGGGCGGCACGATCACCGCCGCGGTGGCCTCGCAGATCTGTGACGCCTCGGCCGCGTTGCTGATCGCCTCCGAGCAGGCCGTCAAGGACCACAATCTGACCCCGCGGGCCCGGATCCACCACATCTCTGTGCGCGCCGACGACCCGATCTGGATGCTCACCGCCCCGATTCCGGCCACCGAGTACGCCCTGAAGAAGGCCGGCATGACGATCGACGACATCGACACCGTCGAGATCAACGAGGCCTTCGCGCCGGTGGTGATGGCGTGGCTCAAGGAGCACCCGATCGACCCGGCCAAGGTCAACCCCAACGGTGGCGCGATCGCCCTGGGTCACCCACTGGGTGCCACCGGTGCGCGGTTGATGACCACCATGCTGCACGAGCTCGAACGCACCGGTGGGCGCTACGGCCTGCAGACCATGTGCGAGGGTGGCGGGCAGGCCAACGTCACGATCATCGAAAGGCTCTGAGCACCATGCAGATCGATCTCACCGGCCAGGTCGTCCTGGTCACCGGCGGCGCCCGCGGCATCGGTGCCGCGATCACCCGGGCTTTCCTCGCCGAGGGCTGCACCGTGGTGATCTGCGGCCGCACCCAGCCCGAGGACGCGGACCTGCCCGCGGTCGGCGACGCCAAGGCACGGTTCGTCTCCTGCGATGTGCGGATCGACTCGCAGGTCGCGGCCATGATCGAGGGCATCGTGGCCGAGCACGGCCGCCTCGACATCGTGGTGAACAACGCCGGTGGCGCACCCTCGGTGCTCGCCGCCGACACTCCGCCGCGATTGGCCGGATCGCTGATCAACCTGAACCTGTTGGCCCCGTTCCTGGTGGCCCAGGCGGCCCAGAAGGTGATGGCCGAGCAGGAGCAGGGCGGCCAGATCATCAACATCGGCAGCGTTTCGTCGATGCGTCCGGCTCCCGGTACCGCGATCTACGCCGCCACCAAGGCGGGGCTGTCGATGCTGACCCGGGCGCTGGCCCTGGAGTGGGGCCCGAAGGTGCGGGTGAACCAGATTCGGGTCGGCCTGGTCGGCACCGAACTGTCGGAGATGCACTACGGCGGCGCCGAGGGCATGGCCGCGGTGAACAAGCTGATCCCGGCCGGCCGGATGGCCGTGCCCGAGGACATCGGCAAGGCCTGCGTGGCCCTGGCGAACCCCGAGCTGGGCTACATGTCCGGCGCCGAGGTCAACCTCGACGGCGGCGGCGAGGTGCCCGGCTGGTACGACGCGGTGCAGCGCAACCTCTGATCGCAACGACGAGCGGGGCCCGGCTTTCGAGCCGGGCCCTTTGCGTCGTCGTGCTGCCGGTCTCGTGGACGTGACGCAAACCTCTCGAAAAGTGGGTCGGCAGCTCGCTGTGCGGCTTCGGAGGGTGGGATTCGCGTTGGTTTCGGTCACCGGGCGCCGCGGTGGCGCAGTGAGCATCCATTGGCCCACCAGAATGTGAATGGGGCGCCACGACCGTGGTCGCAGCGCCCCATTTCGCAGGCTCTCAGCCGGCGATCGCCTCGCGAAGCTTGGCACGCAGGGCGGAGTTGGTTTCCCCGAGCCACTGGTTGGCCTTGGCCCGCTTGAAGTACAGGTGGCAGTCGTGCTCCCAGGTGAAGCCGATGCCACCGTGCAGCTGGATCGCGTCGGCGGCCGTCGCGTAGTAGGCGTCGGCGGCCACGGCCTTGGCCATGGTGGTGATGGTGTCGACGTCCTCGTCACCATCGACCAGGGCCTTGACCGCGTACTGGGCGGTGGCCGCGGCACCCTGCACCTCGACCAACAGGTCGGCCGCCCGGTGCTTCAACGCCTGGAACTTGCCGATCGGCTGGCCGAACTGCTGGCGCACCTTCAGGTATTCGACGGTGATCTCCAGAATCCGGTCGGCCCCGGCGGCCGAGTCGGTGGCCAGGGCACTGCGCAGCAACTGCCGCAGCCGCCCGGCCACCTCGGCGCCACCGATCCGCTCCGCGGCGGCCCCGTCGAAGGACACCTCCGACAACGGACGGGTCTGGTCCAGACTGGCGCGGCGGGTCACGTTCACCCCGGCGGCATCGGCGGCCACCAGGTACACCTCCCCGTCGGCGATCACCAGCAACTGATCGGCCGAACCGGCGCCGATCACGGCCTTCGCCGCGCCGCTCACGGTGTCACCCGAAGCGGTGACGCCGTCCAGCACCACGGCGATCGGGGTGGCCTCGGCGGCCAGGTCGGCCAACTGCGGGGCCTCGGCGAAGGCCAGCGCGCCGTGCGCGACCAGTGTGCTCAGCAGGGGGGAGGGCACCAGGCGGCGGCCCAACTCCTCCAATACGATGGAGGCTTCCTGCCAGCCCATGCCCAGACCGTCCTGGTCTTCGGGCACCAGCAGCAGGGTGGCGCCCAGTTCGGTGGCCAGCCGCTCCCACAGCCGGGCGTCGTACTCGACCTCGGGATCCTCCGAGATCTTGCGCACCGCCTCGGAGTCGGCGTGCTTGTCCAGAATCGCGATGACCGTCTCGCGGAGGGCTTCCTGCTCGTCGGTCTCGTCCATCAACACGGGAGTGATCATGCTCGGCTCCTCACCGGGGCAGGCCGAGCATGCGCTCAGCGAGAATGTTGCGCTGGATCTCGTTCGACCCGCCGTAGATGGTGTCGGAGCGGGTGAACAGGAAAAGCGTCTGGGCGTCGGTCAGGTCGTAGGGCCATTCGGCGACCAGGGCATCGACCCCCTGGACGTCCACGGCCAGTTCGCCGAGGGCACGGTGCCAGTTGGCCCATTGGAGCTTCGAGATCGAGGCCTCGTGGCCGGAGAGCTCGGCGCCGGAGGACCGCAGGGTGCGCAGCGCGGTGTACCGCAGCACCCGCAACTGGGTCCAGGCCCGGGCCACCCGGTCGGCGACCAGCGGATCGTCCAGCGCCCCGCGGGCCTTGGCGTCGGCGATCAGGGTTTCGAGTTCGCGCTCGAAACCGATCTGCTGACCGAGGGTGGACACGCCCCGCTCGAAACCGAGGGTGCCCATCGCGACCTTCCAGCCCTCGCCCTCGGCGCCGACCAGATTCTCGACGCCACTGCGGGCATCGTCGAAGAAGACCTCGTTGAACTCCGAGGTGCCGGTGAGCTGCTGGATCGGGCGCACCTCGACCCCGTCCTGATCCATCGGAACCAGGATGTAGCTCAGCCCCTTGTGGCGCGACGAGGACGGGTCGGTGCGGCACACCACGAAGCACCAGTCGGAGACGTGGGCCAGAGAGGTCCACACCTTCTGACCGTTGACCACGTACTCCTCACCCTCGCGGCGGGCCCGGGTCTGCACCCCGGCCAGGTCGGAACCGGCGCCGGGTTCGGAGTACCCCTGGCACCACATGGTTTCGCCGGAGAGGATGCCGGGCAGGAAACGGTCCTGCTGCTCCTTGGTGCCGAAGGCCAACAGGGTGGGGCCGAGGAGCTGCTCGCTCATGTGCATCACCCGGCCGGGGGCGTTCGCGCGGGCGTACTCCTCGTGGAAGATCACCTGCTGGGCCAGCGAGGCGTTGCGGCCACCGACCTCGGTCGGCCAGCCGATCCCGATCCAGTTGCCCTCGCCCATCCGGCGCTCCCAGGCCAGGCGCTCCTCGAGCATCTCGTCCTCGTGGCCGGGGCCACCGGTGCCCACCAGGTGCTTGAAATCGCCGGCCAGGTTCTCGGCCAGCCAGTCGCGGATCTCCGCGCGGAATTCTTCGTCGGTCTGCGTCATCGTGGGTTCCTGCTCACTGTGCGCCGTAGACGGGGGCGGGCTTGGGGCCCTCGGCCTCGAGCTTGGCCACCACCTCGGTGAGTTCGGCGGCTTCCCAGCGGCGGTCGCCGGCCTTGGCCGGGGTGCCGTGCTGCCAGCCGTCGGCCAGCGAGACCTGGTCGGCCTCGACCTCGAAGACCCGTCCGGTGATCTGGGCCTCGGCCGATGCCAGCCAGGCCACCAGCGGGGAGACATTGGCCGGGTCCATCGCGTCGAAGCCCGATTCCGGGGCGGCCATCATCTCGGCCATCGCCGGCACGGCGGTGGTCATCGGGGTGCGGGCGCTGGGGGCGATCGCGTTGATCTTGATGCCGTAGCGGCCCCATTCGACCGCCGCGACCTGGGAGAGGGCGACGATGCCGGCCTTGGCGGCGGCGTAGTTGCCCTGGCCGACGCTGCCCATCAGGCCGGCACCGGAGGAAGTGTTGACGATCCGGGCCTCGCGCGGGTTGCCGGCCTTGGCCTCGTCGCGCCAGTAGGCGCAGGCGTGCCGCATCGGCACGAAGTGGCCCTTGAGGTTGACGTTCATCACCGCATCCCACTCGTCCTCGGACATGTTGGCGAGCATCCGGTCGCGGTTGATGCCGGCGTTGTTGACCAGCGCGTCCAGGCCTCCGAAGGTGTCGACGGCGGTCTTGATCAACTCCTCGCCATAGGCCCAGTCGGCGACGTCACCGGAGGAGGCGACGGCCTGGCCACCGGCCGCCCGGATCTCCTCCGCGACGGCTTCGGCCGACTCGGCACTCCAGTCGTTGACGACCACATTCGCGCCGAGCCGGGCGAACTCCAGGGCGTGGGCGCGGCCCAGGCCCTGGCCGGCCCCGGTGATGATGGCCGTACGGCCGGACAGGAACGAGGTGTTGGTCATGAATGCCTCCGGATAGCTGACGCCTGCGGTCATCCCAATGAATCACACGGGGTTCTGACGAGCAAACGCTTGATTGGTATTCTGGTGTTGGACGATGTCGCCGGTTGGCCCCATCGTGAGACGGACAGAGGGAGTCATCGATGGCGGTGAAGCAGGGCAGACGGGGCGAAATCCTTGCTGCAGCGGGAATGCTGTTCGCTGAGAAGGGTGTCGTGGCCACCACGGTGCGTGAAATCGCCGACGAGGTCGGGATTCTGTCGGGCAGCCTCTACCATCACTTCGCTTCCAAAGACGAGATCCTGGACGCGATCATCATGGCGTACCTGGACGACATCGCGGCGAGGTATTCCCGCGTCGCGGGAGAAACCGGAAATCCGGTGGAGCAATTGCGGTCGATGATCCGGGCCACCCTGGAGGTGGCCTATGACCATCCGGCCGCCTCGGAGATCTACCAGAACAACAACCGCTACCTGCGCACCAGCACCCAGTGGCCGGAGATGAACCGGATCGCGGGGCAGATCCGCCAGACCTGGCTGGATGTGCTGATCCGGGGTCGGGAGGAGGGCTACTTCCGCAACGACATCCCGGTGCAGGTCAGCTTCCGGTTGATGCGCGACGGGTTGTGGCTGTCGATGCGCTGGTTCCGCCCGGTGGATGGGTTCGGGCTGGAGCAGTTCATCGACTCGGCCTGCGCGATGTTCCTCGAGGGACTCGCCGAGAAGGAGTAGGGCCCCGGCTGCCGCGGGGCGGCCCATGCAGTGTGATGACTGCAAACCACCCGATCCCGGGCCTGGATGCCAGATATGGCATCGAAGCCCCGAAAC
>JAAYAO010000084.1 GCA_012719335.1 Propionibacterium sp.
GGTCCGTGACCACCGGGAGCTGATAGCAGAGGGACTTGCCCGAGGCCGTCCCGGTGGCGACGCACACGTGCCGCCCGGCGTGCGCGTGCGAGGCCGCCAGCACCTGGTGCGCCCAGGGTCGGTCCACCCCGCGCCGGGCGAACAGCGCGCGGGTACCCGCGTCGACCCAGTCGGGCCAGTCCGCGGGAACGGCCCGGCGTTGCGGCAGGTGCCGGACGTGCCGTAACGGCTGTTCGCCCGGCTCTACACCAGCGAGAATCCGGTCGAGTAACCGCCTCGCGGGCGACTGGTGAGATAGATCACTCAGAGTGGATCACCTTGTGCCCGCTCGGTCCATAGTGATCAACACATAGTCGCAGATGAGCGCTTGATCGACACTCATCGTCACAATTGACCTCCCTGGATTGTGGTACAGGTCCCACGGTGGTGAACGTCACCTTTGGGTCATAGACTGCCTGCTCACACACGTCGTTCACCCTCGGTTCCACCCGGTCACCCCTGGCGGGCGGACAGCGGGTGGTGACGGCGCGGACCACCCATCGCCACCCCGTGTCAACCGACAACGTATCCGGCGGTCCGTCGGAACCCGGCCGACCCCGGAGTGGCGGGATCGAACGCACAACCCAGGAGGACGGATGACCAAGCTCATGTTCGCCCACGTGGCGGCGGGCTCGGCGCTTTCCGGGGGCGATCGCACCGTCGTGTTGATCGTCGCCGCCGTCGCGCTGGCCGCTCTTGCCGTCGGCTATGTCCTGCTTCGGGAGGTCCTGGCCGCCGGCCAGGGCACGCCGAAGATGCAGGAGATAGCCCGCGCGGTCCAGGAGGGCGCCGCGGCGTATCTGAACCGGCAGTTCCGCACCCTCGGCGTCTTCGTCGTCGTGGTGTTCGTGCTGTTGTTCGCCCTGCCCGCCGACTCGACGGCCGAGAAGATCGGCAGGTCGCTGTTCTTCCTCGTCGGCGCCGCCTTCTCCGCCGCCATCGGCTATCTGGGCATGTGGCTGTCGACCAGGGCGAACGTCCGGGTCGCCGCGGCCGCCAATGAGAAGGCCGGGACGGGCGGCCGGGAGCGGGCGATGCGCGTGGCGTTTCGCACCGGTGGCGTGGTCGGGATGATGACCGTCGGTCTCGGTCTGTTCGGTGCCGCGCTGGTGGTTCTCGTCTACGCGACCGACGCGCCCAAGGTCCTGGAGGGCTTCGGTTTCGGTGCCGCCCTGCTGGCCATGTTCATGCGGGTCGGCGGTGGCATCTTCACCAAGGCCGCCGACGTCGGCGCCGACCTGGTCGGCAAGGTGGAGCAGAACATTCCCGAGGACGACCCGCGCAACGCCGCCACGATCGCCGACAACGTCGGTGACAACGTGGGCGACTGCGCCGGGATGGCCGCGGACCTGTTCGAGTCCTACGCGGTCACCCTGGTCGCCTCGCTGATCCTGGGCCGGGCGGCTTTCGGCGAGACCGGCCTGGTGTTCCCGTTGATCATTCCCGCGGTCGGGGTGATCACCGCTCTGATCGGCATCCAACTCACCCGGGCCCGGGCGAACGAGAACGCCCTGATCACCATCAACCGGGCCTTCTACATCTCCGCGGTGATCGGTGCGGTGCTGTCGGCCGCGGCCGCCTTCTGGTACCTGCCGTCCTCCTTCGGCGATTTCAACATGACCTACGAGTTCAGCGGCCCGATCGACGATCCACGGATAGTGGCGATCGTCGCGGTGATCATCGGTATCGCGTTGGCCGCGGTGATCCTGGCGCTGACCGGCTTCTACACCGGCACCGAGCACCGTCCGGTGCAGGACGTCGGACGCACCTCGCTGACCGGCCCGGCCACCGTGGTGCTGTCGGGTATCTCCCTGGGCATGGAGTCGGCGGTGTTCACCGCCGGCCTGATCGCCGCCGGGGTGCTCGGCGCCTTCCTGATCGGCGGCGCCGGGGTGACCGGCCTGTTCGCGGTGGCCCTGGCCGGCTGTGGCCTGCTCACCACCGTCGGGGTGATCGTGGCGATGGACACCTTCGGCCCGGTGGCCGACAACGCCCAGGGCATCGCCGAGATGTCGGGTGATGTCGACGAGGAGGGCGCCCAGATCCTGACCGAACTGGACGCCGTCGGCAACACCACCAAGGCCGTCACCAAGGGCATCGCGATCGCCACCGCGGTGTTGGCCGCGACCGCCCTGTTCGGGTCGTACACCGACTCGATCGCCCGGGTGCTGGGTGACGCCTACGCCGAGTTCGTCGCCCAATCGGTGGTCTTCTCCCCGATGACGCTGGTCGGGTTGATCATCGGTGCCGCGGTGGTCTTCCTGTTCTCCGGTCTGCTGATCAGCGCGGTCGGGCGGGCCGCCGGCGCGGTGGTCTTCGAGGTGCGGCGCCAGTTCCAGGAGATTCCCGGAATCATGGCCGGCACCGGACGTCCGGAGTACGGCAAGGTGGTCGACATCTGCACCCGCGATTCGCTGCGTGAGTTGATCACCCCGGGCCTGTTGGCGGTCACCGCCCCGATCGCGGTCGGCTTCGGGTTGGGGGCTCCGGCGCTGGCCGGCTTCCTGGCCGGTTCGATCGGTGCCGGCACCCTGATGGCGGTCTTCCTGGCCAACGCCGGCGGGGCGTGGGACAACGCCAAGAAGCTGGTCGAGGACGGCCACCACGGCGGCAAGGGCTCCGAGGCGCACGCGGCCACGGTCATCGGCGACACCGTCGGCGACCCGTTCAAGGACACCGCCGGTCCGGCCATCAACCCGCTGATCAAGGTGATGAACCTGGTGTCGGTGCTGATCGCGCCCGCGATCGTGGCCGTGA
>JAAYAO010000085.1 GCA_012719335.1 Propionibacterium sp.
CCGAAGCCCATCAGCCGCTCCTTGCCGGCCTTCACCCCGGCCACGAAATCGCGGATGTTGGCGATGTCGCCGATCCGCCGCAGCATCCGCATCACTTCTTCGTTGGCGCTGCCGTGCAACGGGCCGAAGAGGGCGCCGATACCCGCCCCGACCGCGGTGTAGGGGCCGTTGCCGGACGAGGCGACCGTGCGCACCGCGGTGGTGGAGCAGTTCTGCTCGTGGTCGGCGTGCAGCACGAACAGGATCTCCAGGGCGTTCACCAGGCGCGGATCGGCCTTGTAGGGCGCGCCCATCTCGAACAGCATCGCCAGGAAGCCCTCGGTGTAGCTGCGGTCGTCGACCGGGTACACGTACGGCAGACCCTGGGTGTGCCGCCAGGCGAAGGCCGCCAGGGTGGGCATCTTGGCGATCAGGCGGCGAATCTGCAGGGCCCGGGATTCGGGATCGTGGATGTCGCGGGATTCGGGGTAGAAGGTGTGCATCGAGGCCACCGACGACATCAGGATCGCCATCGGGTGCGCGTCGTAGCGGAATCCCTGAATCATCCGCTTCATGTTCTCGTGCAGGAAGGCGTGCCGGTTGATGTCGTCGAGCCATTGCGACAGTTCGTCGGCATTGGGCAGCTCGCCGTGCAGCAGTAGGTAGGCCACCTCGAGGTAGGTGGCGTTGCCGGCCAATTCCTCGATCGGGTAGCCGCGGTAGCTCAGGATGCCCTGGGCGCCGTCGATGTAGGTGATGGACGACTTGCAGGCGACGGTGTTGACGTAGCCGGGGTCGTAGCTGGCCAGCGGCATGCCGGCGTCGGTCGCCTTGCGCAGGTCAGTGGCGCGCACAGTGCCGTCGGCGATCGGAAGGTCGAGTTCCTGGCCGGTGCGGTTGTCGCGAATGGTGATCGTCTCCGTCATGCTACGACTCTAAGTAGTAGGCGGGCATCCGGGAAGACCCTCGAGGGGTGATCTTGGTCGAAGACCAGTGAGCCCGGTGGTCCCGCCCGTTGTACCGGGGGCCACGGCGCGTATGGTCGAGCGCGAGGACGTGGAGGGGAGCAGGCGCATGAAGCTGTACATCGACACCGCCGACCTGGAGCTGATCCGGCCGCTGATGGCCACCGGGCTCTTCACCGGCATCACCACCAACCCGACGATCATCCGCCGCGCCGGCATCACCGCCGAGAACCGGGCCGACTGGCTCGCCGCGGCCTTCGACGCCGGCGCCGAGGTGATCTGGCAGCAGACCTGGGGGCGCGACCTCGACGAACTCACCCGCAACGCCGAGTGGTTGATGGGTCTGGACGAGCGGGTGGCCCTCAAGGTGCCGGCCACCCGCGACGGCTACGCCCTGGCCAGCCGGGTCTCGCGCACCGGCCACCCGGTACTGCTGACCGCTACCTACTCACCCACCCAGATCGCGATGGCCGCCGCCGGCGACATTCCCTACTGCGCGCCCTACCTCGGTCGGCTCAACGACACCGGCGCCGACGGCCTCGGGGTGATCGAGAAGATGCAGGAGGTGCTGCTCGGCACCGGCGCGATGACCGAGCTGATCGTCGCCAGCATCCGTAACCTCGACGACATCGCCGCCCTGGCCGCGCTCGGTGTCGGGCACGTCACCCTGGGTGAGAAGGTGCTGAGGATCATGTTCGACAACGAGCTGACCGCCGACGCGATCGAGGTGTTCACCAAGGATGCCTACGGGGAATAGGCGCACCGCCTCGTGAGCCTGCCCCTGTTGGTGCTCTGCGCCGTCGCCGTGCTGTGCGGCGCGATCGCGCAACGGGTCACCGGGTTGGGCTTCGCCTTGGTCTCCTCGCCCTTCCTGGTGATGGCGCTGGGGCCGATCGAAGGCGTGGTGGTGGCCAATCTGTGCGGGGTCGGCTCCGGGCTGTTCAGCCTGTGGTTCACCTGGCGACTGATCGACCTGCGTCGCACGATGCGGATCGTCGCGGCGCTGCTGGTCGGTTTCGCCCCCGGCATGGTGGTCATCCGGGTCGTGCCGCCCGATTGGTTGGCCGTGCTGGTGGCGTCGATCGTGTTGATCGCGCTGTTGGTCACCCTCACCGTGCGGCCCGGCCGGACGAAGGACTCCTGGGTGCTGAGCAGTGCGGCCGGCCTGGCCAGCGGGTTCATGGGCGTCACCGCCTCGGTGGGCGGCCCGCCGTTGGCGATCTACGGCCGGCTCACCGCCTGGGACAACCGGGAGTTCGCCGCCGCGATGCAAGCGGTCACCCCGTTCATCCTGATCGCGGTGGTCACCGCGCCGTCCTTCCCGTCCTTCGCGGTGAGCGGCTGGGTCACGCTGGCAGTGGCGCTGATCGCCGGCGTGATCATCGGTAATCAGATCGCCCCCCATGTGTCGAACCGGCTGGCCGGACGATTGGTGATGACGGTGGCGATGGTCGGCACCCTGCTCGCTCTCGGCCGGGCGATCCTGGGGTTGGTGTCGCCCTCGGCGTGACCGGGGCTCGGACGCCCCCGGCGTCGGTGTGACCGGGCCGCGGGCGTCCCCACCGTCCATATGCAACCGAAAAGTGCAGATGCTCACCAAAAGCGCTGCGCTTAGCGGTTGCGGATGCACGTTTGGTGTGCATGTGCGGTTCGGCGGGTGCCGGCCCCGGCGTCGGCGGTGCACCCACTCGCTCGGTTTGACCGGGCCGATCCGGCCAAGTAATCTAGCTCGCTGTTGTGCGAAGGCATTCGGTGCTGACGCACCCCAGTTGTGTGACGCCGTGCCCGCAAGGTGCTGCGGAGTACCCGCAACGCCCCCGTACACGAAGAAAAACTATCGGAAGTGGTGCAGTGAGCGTGTCTACGTACACCCCGAAGCCCGGTGAGGTGACCAGGAACTGGCACGTCATCGATGCGAGCGATGTCACCCTGGGCCGGCTGGCCGTCACCGCCGCCACCCTGTTGCGCGGCAAGCACAAGGCGACCTTCGCCCCGCACCTCGACACCGGCGACTTCGTCGTTGTCGTGAACGCGTCGAAGATCGCCCTGACCGGCAACAAGCGCACCGACAAGGTGTGGCAGCGCCACTCGGGTCGTCCCGGTGGCCTGAAGACCATCTCCTACGGCGAACTGCTGGACACCGATCCGCGCAAGGCCGTCGAGCTGGCCGTGTGGGGCATGCTCCCCAAGAACAAGTTGAGCCGCAAGCTCATCAAGAAGCTCAAGGTCTACTCGGGCCCTGAGCACCCGCACTCGGCGCAGCAGCCGAAGAGCTACGAGATCGTCCAGATCGCCCAGTGACCTCCAAGGAAACCGCAGTGACCGAGCAAGCAGCAGAAGAGACCACCGGCACCACCCCGTTCACCGAGGGTGACCGCGAGATCGCCTACCGCTCCGACTCGACCGGCCAGGCCGGCCCGTCGGACACCGAGCGCCCCGCGGTGATCGCCCCCGGCCAGGCCACCGGCCGCCGCAAGGAGGCCATCGCCCGCGTCCGGATCGTTCCCGGTACCGGCCAGTGGTCCATCAACGGCCGCACGCTCGACGACTACTTCCCGAACAAGGTGCACCAGCAGACCGTCACCGATCCGCTGGTGATCGCCGGGGTTGAG
>JAAYAO010000086.1 GCA_012719335.1 Propionibacterium sp.
GCAGCAGGAAGCCCAGGATGACACGGAGGAAGGCCTGGGTGGCCGGGTCCATGTTGGAGGCCTTGACCCACAGCGGGGTACCCGAGAGGAAGAGGGTGCCGAGGAGCAGCCAGAGGACGGCCTTGCCATGGGTCACCTCCTTGACCGGGACACCTGTCCTCGCGCTGGCCAACTGGTTCATGAACGTCAATCCTTCCGGGAAGCAAGCGGCGGGCGGGGGCGGTCGGTCGGCGCGGCCGCCGGGGCAACGCACGGCGGGACCCGGGAATCACGCTTCCCCGGAAACAATACCCTAGTAACACTGGTCGCGACGGGGGTGTCCCTATGTTCTGTGTCAAGCTGCGTCGCGTAGTGGTGGTTGGTAGGTGGTGCCGTGGCGGAGCATGGCGTGTAGGACGTCGACACGGCGGCGGGCCAGGCAGATGAGGGCGGCGTCGTGTTTCTTGCCTTCGGCGCGTTTGCGGTCGTAGTAGGCGCGTGAGGTGGGGTCGTGCAGGGCGGCGAACGCGGCGAGGAAGAACGCGCGTTTGAGGTGCTTGTTGCCCGCGCGGGGCGGGTGTTCGCCGCGGATGGAGGACCCGGAGCGGCGGGTGATGGGGGCTAGGCCGGCGTAGGAGGCCAGGTGCCCGGGGGTGGGGAAGGCGGAGCCGTCACCGACCTCGAGCAGGATCCTGGCGCCGGTCCTGACGCCGATGCCGGGCATCGAGGTCAGGACCTGGGCAAGAGGGTGGTCATCGAGCATCTCCTCCAGGTCCTTGGCGGCTTGGGCCCGGTCGGCCAGCAGCGACCTGAGCATGGCGGCGAGCTTGGGCAGTACTTTTTCTGCGGCTGCGGTGCCGGGCACCACCAGGGTCTGCTGGGCCAGGGCGTCCTTGAGCGCGGTGACCAGGCGCGCGTGGGAGTGGGGCGCGTGCTTGGCGATCGCCCGGTTGAGCTGGGCGGGGCTGGCCTTGGCCAGGGCGGTGGGTCCGCCGTAGCGGATGAGCAGCTCCTGGGCCGCGGGGTGGGTGATCTTGGGGCCCAGCACCCGGGGCAGTGGTAGACCTCGCGAGGATGGCGCACAGCCTCCGCGAGGCGGAAACCAGGAAAGAGATCAACGTCCTCACCGCAGGATGGGCAGGGGCAGGTCTTCACGAGGTGGACGTATTTAACATCCGCCAACTCGGAGCAGATTCCGCACCTAGTGCGGTAAAGATCACCGATCTGGCCGCGCACGTCGTTCATGACGCGCTCGGCTTCCTGCTCGAAGCGGTTCAGGTCGAGCGGAGAGACCGCCTGACGAACTGTCCAGTACGCCATAGGGTTCACATCCCCGCCGACCACGCTCAACCCTAACCGCGCGGCCTCAAAGACCGTGGTGCCTCCGCCCATGAAGGGATCAGCGATGATGCCGCGCACATCGTGACCGCTGAAGTAGTCGGTAGCCAGGTCCTGCTCGCCGAACTCGGAGAGCAGCAGCGAGCGGAAGACCGAGCCGGGACGACGCGCGAACCACTTGTGGATCTGAATGATCGGACGGTAAGACTGTTGGACTTGCTTCTCGCGCAGCGCCAGTCGAGCCACGAAGGTCGCGTCATAGCGGTCTTCCAAGCGATCCACGGGCAGCGCGGTGTTCTCGATGTCCAGGGCAGCCTCGATCGTCATACCTGGACCCTAGGTGCGACCCCCGACAGCGGACCCATCACTTCTTACCTCCGGAACCAGATGGCCCTCCGTGCCGGAACTCCACCACGTCTCCGTCCTTCATGATGTAGTCCTTGCCCTCGAGGCGCATCTTGCCGTGGGCCTTGACTTCCTGTTCGGAGCCGTATTCGACCAGGTCCTCGAAGCTGACGACCTCGGCCTTGATGAAGCCCTTTTGGAAGTCGGTGTGGATCACCCCGGCGGCTTCGGGGGCGGTGGCGCCCTTCTTGATGGTCCAGGCGCGGGCTTCCTTGGGGCCGGCGGTCAGGTACGACTGCAGGCCGAGGGTTTCGTACCCGACCCGGGCGAGCAGGTCCAGGCCCGGCTCCTCGACTCCCATTTCGGCGAGGAACTCGCGGCCCTCCTCCTCGTCCATCTCGACCAGTTCGGATTCGAACTTGGCGTCCAGGAAGATCGCTTCGGCCGGGGCCACCAGCTCCCGCATCCGGGCCTTCATGTCCTCGTCGGCCAGTTCGTCCTGATCGCAGTTGAACACGTACAGGAAGGGCTTGGCGGTGAGCAGGAACAGTTCGCGCAGCGGTTCGAGGTCCAGCCCGGCGGCGTAGGCACCCTTGCCGGTGGACAGCACCTCGTAGGCCTCCTGCCAGGCGGCCAGTTTGGGTTGGGAGTCCTTCTTGATCCGGGCTTCCTTCTCCAGCCGCGGGATCGCCTTCTCCAGGGTTTGCAGGTCGGCGAGGATCAACTCGGTGGTGATCGTGTCGATGTCGTTGGCGGGGTTGACCTCACCGTCGACGTGGGTGACGTCGGCGTCGTCGAACACCCGGGTCACCTGGCAGATCGCGTCGGCCTCACGGATATTGGCCAGGAAGGCGTTGCCCATCCCCTCACCCTGGCTGGCGCCCTTGACGATGCCGGCGATGTCGACGAAGGACACGGTGGCGGGCAGGATCTTCTGGGATCCGTAGATCTCGGCAAGTTTCGGCAGCCGGTCGTCCGGCACCCCGACCACGCCGACGTTGGGTTCGATGGTCGCGAACGGATAGTTCGCCGCCAGAACGTCGTTGCGGGTCAGCGCGTTGAAGAGGGTGGATTTTCCCGCATTCGGGAGCCCGACAATGCCAATCGTAAGTGCCACGGTGGGCCAGCTTAGCCGGTCGGCGCGGGTTCGGGGCGGTCGTGAGTCACTTCATCAACAGGGCGGCGAGGGTGCCGCCGAGTTCGCGGGCAGCCGACAGGTGTTCACCGGTCACCTCGCCGAGGGATTCCACCGCGGTGCCGGCCTTCTTCCACCCCAGCGCCCCGGCGATCGATTCGACCGACCGCACCGCACCCTCGGTGTCGTAGCGGCCGTGCACGATCACCCCGTAGGGACGGTTGCGGGTGCCGCCTCCCCCATTGGACGGGTTGCCCTCCTCGTCCAGCGCGCCGCCGATCTTGAGGAAGGTCGAGTCGAAGACGTGCTTCAACGCCCCGCTCATGTACCCGAAGTTGGCCGGGGTGATGAACAAATACCCGTGGGCACGTTTGAGGGTCACTTCGTCGACCTTGCCGGTGGCCCAGGCCAACGCCGACACCGAGTTGACGTCCACCCCTTCGATCGCCGGGTCGTGGGCGCCCGCGAGCGCAGCGTCCACCAGCTTCTTGATGTTGTCGGTGGCGCAGTGATGAATGACCAACAGAACTGCCATGCCCCCAGACTGTCACGGTCGCCCGCTCGAGTGCGAGGCGCGTTCCGCAACGTGGCCGCCCCGAAACAGCCCCGCCGAGTCAGGCCCCTTGCCAGTAGGCCCGCAACGCCAGGGACAACCAGTACGGGTCGTCCACCCCACACATTTCGCGGGCCGAGTGCATCGACAGCATCGGTGCGCCGACGTCGACGGTGCGGATTCCCAGCCGGGTCGAGGTCAGTGGGCCGATCGTCGACCCACAGGGCATCGCGTTGTTGGACACGAACTCCTGGCAGGGCACCTCGGCGGCCTGGCAGGCCCGGCGCCACAGCGCCGAACCGACCGCGTCGGTGGCGTACCGCTGGTTCGCGTTGAGCTTCAGCACCGGCCCGGCGTTCAGCAGCGGCAGATGGTCGGGGTCGTGCCGGTTGGCGTAGTTCGGGTGCAAGCCGTGCGCCCCGTCGGCCGACAGGCAACTGGAGCGGGCGAACATCTGCAACACCGCATCGTCGTAGATCCCGTGGGCGGCGGCGATGCGCTGCAGCACGTGGTGCAGGAACGGCCCGGACGCCCCCGAGGTGCTGGCCGAACCGACCTCCTCGTGATCGAAGGCCGCCAACACCTGAATGTCCGGCCCCGCCTCGGCGTCGATCAACGCCACCAACGAGGCGTGCACCGACATCAGGTTGTCCAACCGGCCCGCGGCCATGAACTCCAGGTCGGAGCCGAAGGCGCGGGCGGACTGGGTGTCGTAGGCGAACACGTCGTGACCGGCGATGTCGGCACCGGAGTCGAGCCCACCGATCTCGGCGAGCAGGTCCAGCACCGACCGGTCGGGGTGCCCGATGCTCCACACCGGCGCCAGATGCTGTTGCGGGTCGAGTTTCAGCCCTTCGCTGTTCACCGTCCGGTCGAGGTGAATCGCCAACTGGGGTACCCGCATCACCGCGCCGGTGCGCACCAGACGCTCCTCACCGTCCAGGCCGACGATCCGGCCGGCCAGGCCGAGTTCCCGGTCCAGCCAGGAGTTGGTGAGCATGCCGCCGTACACCTCGACGCCGACCTGCTGCCACCCCACCGACGACCGGTCGGGGCGCGGCTTGAGTTTGAAGGCCGGCGAATCGGTGTGCGAGCCGACGATCCGGAAGGCGGTCTCGGCGGTGACCTCGGCCGGGGTGCGCCAAGCGATGATCGCCCCGTCCCGAATCAGGAAATGGCCACCGGCGCTGCCGTCCCACACCTCGATTTCGCGCTGTTCGGTGAAGCCGGACGCCCGCAGTTGGTCGGCCACCTCCTGCACCGCGTGGTACGAACTGGGCGAGGAAGCAACGAACGCACCGAGGTCACCGGTGTGATCGCGGGCTGAACTGAAAGTGGCCATGGACCGACGATAACGCCCTCAGGGGTGGGACGTGACCCCGTGTGGCCGGCGGGGCAGCACCAGCCCGGCCGCGATCGCCGCCACCGCGAACAACGCGGCAATCATCCCGATCAGGGCACCCCACCCGAATCCCTGGTAGGCCACGCCACCGACGAAGCCGAAGATGCTCGAACCCACGTAATAGGCGACCGTGTACAGGCCGGTCGACTGGGCTCGTCCGACCCGCGGATGCGCCCCGGCCCAGCCACTGGCGATCGAGTGGACTGCGAAGAAGGCGCCGGTGAAAATCACCAGCGCGGCGACGATCATCCACACCTGGGCGATCAGCATCAGCGCCACGCTGGCCAGGGCGATGCCGTATCCGACCAGCAGCATCCGCTTGCGTCCGTACCGCCCGGCGAGCCGTCCGGCGGTCGGGGACGCCACCGTGCCGGCCAGGTAGGCCAGGAAGATCAGCGCGGCCAGGCCGACGGGCACCCCGAAGGGATCGTGGATCAGGTAGTGCCCCAGGTAGTTGTAGACCGCGACGAACCCGCCCATGCTCAGGAACGGTTGCAGGTAGAGGGCCACCAGCACGGGGTCGCGCAGGTGCCGCCGGACATTGCGTGCGGTGGTGGCGATCGCCGCGGCCAACCGGGCCGAACGATCCGGGACGTAGCCGCGCGCCTGCGGGGTCAGGACGACGAAGCCGAGCGCGCAGATCATCGAGACGATCAGCACCACCAGATACCCGGTCTGCCACGTCGCGATGTCGGCGACCGGGCCGGTGATGATCCGCCCGGCCAACCCACCCACGGTGTTGCCCGCGACGAAGGTGCCCACGGCTGCCGCGGAGTCGCGTGGATGAACCTCCTCGTTGATGAACGCCATCGCCACCGCCGGCACCCCACCCAGGGCAACCCCCTCCAGCAGGCGGGCGGCCAGCGCCGTTTCGAAGGTCGGCATCACCAACACCACGAAACCGCAGATCGAGGCGGCGACCACCGCGATCGAGATCGCTCGCCGGCGACCGAGGCGGTCGGCCACCAACGACCACCCCAGCGTCGACACCGCGAGCCCGAAGGTGCCCATCGACACCATCAACGAGGCGGACGCGATGCCGACCCGATAGGAGGCCGCGACCTGGGTGAGGACGGCTTGTGGGGCATACAACTGGGCGAAGGTGGCGATGCCGGCCAGCAACATGGTGATCTGAATCCGGACGTACTGCGCGCTGCCACGGCGATGCCCCGGCCAGGGATCCGACCCCGCCGGCGGCGTTGTCATGGGTGTCACCGCGCTTCCGCCCGCACCGGGGGCTACACCAGCATCCGGTAGAACGGTGAATCGGCCGAGATCAGCTCCACGCTCATCGGTGAGGCCGCGATCCGGTCCAGCAGGCCCGGGAAATCATCGGGGCTGCCCAACTCGATACCGACCAGGGCCGGCCCGGTTTCCCGGTTCGACCGCTTCACGTACTCGAAGTGGGCGATGTCGTCGTCGGGGCCGAGCACCTCGTCCAGGAAGCGGCGCAGCGCCCCGGGTTCCTGCGGAAAGTTGACCAGGAAGTAGTGCTTGCGGCCCTCGTGCACCAGGGACCGTTCGACGATTTCGGCATACCGGGAGACGTCGTTGTTGCCGCCGGACAACAAGGCCACCACGGTCTGGCCGGGCTGCACCTGCACCTCGTGCCCCAGCGCGGCCGCGGCCAGCGCCCCGGCGGGCTCGGCGATCACCCCGTCGACCTGGTAGAGCTCCAGCATCTCGGTACAGATCCGCCCCTCGGCGGTGCTGACGATCTCGGTACCGGCATCCCGCACCAGCGGGAAGGTGTGCCGGCCGGCCCGGCGCACCGCGGCGCCGTCGACGAAGGTGTCGATCGCGGGCAGGCTGACCGGTTCGCCGGCGGCCAGGGCGGCCATCATGCAGGCCGCCGAGGCGGGTTCGACCCCGACCACCCGGGTTTCGGGGTGGTGCACGCTCAGCCACGACAGGCATCCGGCCAGCACCCCGCCGCCACCGACCGGCAACACCAGCACATCGGGGGCGCGGCCGAGTTGGTCGACGATCTCGGCCGCGATGGTGCCCTGGCCGGCGATCACCCGCGGGTCGTCGAAGGCCGGCACCAGGGTGGCCCTCGACGCGGCCGCGGCGGCCGCGGCGGCTTCGGCCGAGTCGTCGTAGGTGTCACCGATCACCACCAACTCGATGCGGTCACCGCCCAGGGCGAGCATCCGGTCACGTTTCTGCCGCGGGGTGGTCGTGGGCACGAAGATCCGGCCGTTCACCCCCAGCACCCGGCAGGCGTAGGCCACCCCCTGGCCGTGGTTGCCCGCGCTGGCACAGATCACCCCCGCGGCCCGCTCCCCCGCGTCCAGGTGGGTCATCAGGTTGTAGGCGCCGCGCAGTTTGTACGAGCGCACCGGTTGCAGGTCTTCGCGTTTGAGCCACACCTGCGCACCGGCGCGTTCGCTCAACCGCTGGTTCTGCAGCAGTGGGGTGCGGCTGACGATGCCCGACAGGGCGTGGGTGGCCCGGTCGACCGCGGCGGACGTCTCGAAGGCGTCGTCGGGTACCTGGGCACGGCTGTATTCGACGGTCACCGCCCCATTGTTGCGCGTCGCCATTCGAGCTGGATCGGCGGCGACACCGAATCGTCACCGGCGGCTCCATCGGCCAGTTCCTCGGCCTGCGGTTCGGGGCGGGTCAGTTCGTCGGCCTCCGGCAGCGTCGCCCCCGGCTCCGACTCGACGGCCGCGACGTCGGCGGCCTCGGCTTCGGCCGGGGCGGCGGTCAGGGCCGGGGTGTCGGCGGTGGCGAGTTCGGCCTCGGTGGCCGCGACCAGTTCGGGCGCCGACGGTGCGCGCACCACCGCATCCTGCGGGGACGGGCTGATCAGGTCGTCGTCGCTGACGTTGAGGTCCTTCAATCGCCGGGCGCTGACCAGCACGCGGGTCTCGAGCGACCCGACGGCCTTGTTGTAGTGCTGCACCGCCGACCCCAGCGAGCGTCCGAGCTTGTCGAAGTGCCCGCCCATGGTCGACAACCGCTCGTACAGTTCCCGCCCCAGGGCGAACACCTCGGCGGCACTGTCGGCCAGCGCCGACTGCTTCCAGCCGTAGGCGATCGCCCGCAGGGTGGCGATCAGGATCGCCGGGGTGGCGATCACCACGTTGCGTCCGGCCGCGTACTCGTGCAGGTTCGGCATCTGTTCCAGGCCGGCGTGCAGGAAGGCGTCGCTGGCCAGGAACATCACCACGAACTCGGGGCTGGCCGCGTCCAACGTCCAGTACTGCTTGGATGCGAGCTGGTCGATGTGGGTCTTGAGGTTCTTGCCGAACCGGGCCAGCGCCTCGTCCCGGTCACGGTCGTCGGTGGCCTCCTGGGCGTCCAGGAAGGCGGCCAAGGGCACCTTGGCGTCGACGTAGACGAACTTGCCGCCGGCCAGGTTGACCCGCATATCGGGACGCAACTGCCCGTCGTCGGTGGTCGCCGACACCTGCAGGTCGAAGTCGCACCGCTCCACCATGCCGGCGACCTCGGCCACCCGCCGCAACTGCATCTCACCCCAGGCGCCGCGCACGTGCGGCTGCCGCAGAGCCGAGACCAGCGAGGCGGTTTCCCGACGCAGATCGTCACCGGTGCTGCGCACCGTCTGTACGTGGGCCTGCAGGTCGCGGCCGAGCGCCACCCGATCCTTCTCGACCTGGTTGAGCCGTTCCTGGAACACCTGCAGGGCTTCGGTGACCGGCTTGAGTGCCTGCTCGGTGGCCTGCAGGCGCTTCTCGGCAACCTCGTCGGCGCGCTTGCCCTGCAGTTCGAGCAGCTCGGCCGACATCGTCTTGAACTGTGTGCTCATCCGCTCCCGGTCGGCCACCACCTCGGCGGCATGGTCACGGGCGTTGTCCCGTTCGGCGCGGGCTTGGGCCACCTGCGCGCTGAGCTCGGTGAGTTGTTCGCGCACCTGCGCGGCCGCGACCCGGGCTTCGGCGGCCTCCTGCTTGGCCTCGGCCACCCGGCGTTCGGCCTCGGCGACATTGCTGCGGGCACCCTCCACCCGCAGTGCCCCCTGCTGCACCTCGACGCGCACCGCGTCCAGTTCGTGTCGGGCCCGGGCCGCCGCGTCGCGCTGCGAGGTCAACTCGGCGCGGACGGCGGCGAGATCCTGTTCGGTGCGTTCGGCACCGGCGCGCACCGTCCGTTCGCGGCTGCGCAGCATCACCCACACCACCAGCGCGCCCAGGGCGAGGCCGATGATCAGGGGCAGCAGAAGCTCGATCACGTTCATACTCCGATCCTGCCGGGCGGCACCGACAGTTTCGGGCTGGACGCTCCGACAGCACCCGATTACGTGTTCGAATACTCCACCAGTACCCGGCCGGCGGGGGCGAGGTCGGCCGCCCCCGAGGTGACCGAGGCGACCGTGCGGGCCAGCCCCTCGGCATCCCGGTCGGCCAGCGTCAGCAGGGCTCCCGTGGCGGTGTACTCCACCGCGTGCACGGTGATGCCGGCATCGCGCAGTTCGGCCTCGACCCGTCCGGCGTGGGCATGGTCGACCGGCAACCGCCACAGGTCGACCAGTTCGACCCGGACGGTGGGCAGTGCGTCGAGGGCGAGTTTGGTGGCTTCCGAATAGGCCCGAACCAGCCCACCGGTGCCCAGCAGGGTGCCGCCGAACCAGCGCACCACCACCGCGGCGACATTGCTCAGGCCCGATCCGACCAGGACGTCCAGCATCGGGCGGCCGGCGGTCTGGGCCGGCTCGCCGTCGTCGTTGGAGTGCCAGATCGGTTGGGCGTCGGGTTGGCTGATCACGTGGGCGCTGCAGTAGTGCCGGGCGCCGGGGTGGAACCGCCGGGCCTCGGCGACCAGATCACGGGCCTCCTCGACGGTGGTGGCGCGGCGCACGATCGCCAGGAAGCGCGATTTCTTGGCCTCGAGCTCGGCGACCGCGCCCTGCCCGGCCGCCGGCCAGCGTTCGCTCACGCCTGGGGTTTCAGGCCCTTGCGCTTCATGTCCTTGCGCAGTTCGGGCGGCAGGGCGAAGGTCAGGTTCTCCTCGGTCAGGCGTTCCTCGGTGGCCTGCGGGTACCCCTGTTCGACCAGATAGTCGAGCACCCCCTGCACCAGGCTCTCCGGCACCGAGGCGCCGCTGGTCACTCCGACCGTGTTCACCCCGTCCAGCCAGGCCGGGTCGATCTCGGTGTGGTTGTCCACCCGGTAGGACGCCTTCGCGCCCGCATCCAGGGCCACCTCGACCAGCCGCACCGAGTTGGACGAGTTGGCCGAGCCGACCACGATCACCAGATCACTGTGCTCGGCGATCTGCTTGACCGCCGACTGCCGGTTCTGGGTGGCGTAACAGATGTCGTCCGAGGGCGGGTCCATCAGCAACGGGAACTTCTCCCGCAGCTTGCGGACGGTGTCCATCGTCTCGTCCACGCTGAGGGTGGTCTGGCTCAGCCAGGCCACCTTGGCGGGATCGCGCACCTCGACCGCAGCCACCTCGTCGGGTGACTGCACCAGGGTGATGTGCCCGGGGGCCTCACCAGCGGTGCCCTCGACCTCCTCGTGGCCGGCATGCCCGATCAGCAGAATGTCGAGGTCGTCGGTGGCGAACCGCTTCGCCTCGTGGTGCACCTTGGTCACCAGCGGGCAGGTCGCGTCGATCGCGCGCAGTTCCCGTTCCTTCGCCTCCTCGCGCACCGCCGGGGACACGCCGTGGGCCGAATACACCACGGTGGCCCCCTCGGGCACCTCGGAGAGTTCCTCGACGAAGATCGCACCACGCGCTTCGAGGTCTTCTACCACGTGGCGGTTGTGCACGATCTGCTTGCGCACGTAGACGGGGTGTTCGTACATCTCCAGGGCACGTTCCACCGTCACCACGGCACGGTCGACGCCCGCGCAATAGCCACGCGGAGCGGCGACCACCACGCGGCGGTGGGACTGGGCAGGGCTGTTCTCGGCGGTCATGTCCCGCAGTCTAGGTGACCACACCTGAACCATCACCCCCGACGCATTTCTGCCCGCACCCCGCGCACCCTGTCGGTGTTGTTGCCTAGGCTGGGAGCCATGGCCCTGGAATCGAGCCCGGAGAACCCGCAGCCGCTGCGTGAGATCGCCAACGCGGTGCGGGGCTGGGTCGACCGGTTGGGCCCGGTGTGGGTGACCGGGCAGGTGGTGCAACTCAACCGCCGCAGCGGGACGGTGTACCTGACCCTGCGCGATACCCACGCCGAAGTGTCGGTGAGTGTGTCGATGAGCACCGTGGTGCTCGACAAGGCCGGGCCGGTGGCCGAGGGGGCGACCGTCGTCGCCTGGGTGAAACCCCGGTACTGGATGAAATCCGGACGGTTGTCCTTCGAGTGCAAGGATCTGCGTCCCACCGGTGAGGGCCGGTTGCTGGCCCAATTGGAGCACCTCAAACGCACCCTGCAGGCCGAGGGCCTGTTCGACGCCGCCCGGCGCCGTCCGCTGCCCTTCCTGCCCCGTCGGATCGGGCTGATCACCGGCGCCGACAGTGCCGCCGAACGCGATGTGCTGGAACACCTGCACCGCCGTTGGCCGGCGGTTCGGGTGGAGGTACTGCACACCCTGGTGCAGGGGCCGGCCGCCACCGAACAGGTGATGAACGCCCTGGGTCGCCTGGAGCGGCACCCCGAGGTCGAGGTGATCATCATCGCCCGTGGCGGCGGGTCGGTCGAAGACCTGCTGCCCTTCTCCAACGAGGGTCTGGTGCGGGCGGTCGCGGCCTGCCGCACCCCGGTGGTGAGCGCGATCGGCCACGAGACCGACACCCCGATCCTCGATCTGGTCGCCGATCTGCGGGCATCCACCCCCACCGATGCGGCCAAGCGGGTGGTGCCCGATGTGGCCGAGGAGCAGCAGCGGGTGTCCGAGGCGCTGGCCCGGGTACGGCAGGCGGTGCGCCTGCGCGTCGACCGGGAGCGGCAGGCCCTGACCGACCTGTGTGCCCGTCCGGTACTGCGCGACCCGACGGCGACCCTGGTGGTGCACCGGGAACAACTCCTCGCCGCCCACGAGCGGTTGCAACTCGCCGCCGCCCGCCGGGTGACCGAGGAACGTCGCGGGCTCGACCACGACCTGGCCCGGGTCCGGGCGATGTCACCGCGGGCCACCCTCCAACGCGGCTACGCGATCCTGACCGACGGCGCCGGCGACACCATCGGGTCGGTCACCGAGGTCGATCCCGATGACGACATCGCCGCCCAACTCGCCGACGGCCGGCTGATCCTGGCCGTGCGGCACACCGAACCGCATTCCCCCGAAGCAGGAGACACCCCGTGAGCGAACCCGAGCTGAGCTACGAAGAGGCCCGCGACGAACTGCGCACCATCGTGCAGAAGATGGAGTCGGGTCAGGCCCCGTTGGCCGAGTCCCTGGCCCTGTGGGAGCGCGGTGAACAGTTGGCCACGATCTGCCGGCAATGGTTGGACGGGGCCGACGAACGCATCAACGCGGCTCGGCGCGCCATCCAGCCCGAGGAGAACCCCACACCCCCCACCGGCTGACATCTTCGCACGGAGGCTCACCGAACGTGCATCCGCCGCTGTGGCGTCAGTCGCCGGTGGTCAGGGTGCCGGCGAAGGCGGTCAACTGTTCGTAACCGGTGTCGCCCACCACCACGGTGGTCACCCCGTCCTCGTGCCACACCAGTGATCGGGTGCGGTCGTCGGCCGACAC
>JAAYAO010000087.1 GCA_012719335.1 Propionibacterium sp.
CCGACCAGATCGAGGCCGAAACCGGCACCCGTCCGCTCGCGATCGTGTGCGACGTCACCGTGCAGGAGCAGATCGACGCCCTGATGGACGGCGCGGTCGAGGCGCACGGGCGCATCGACGTGCTGATCAACAACGCCGGCCTCGGTGGCGAGGTCTCGATCATCGACATGACCGACGAGCAGTGGGATTCGGTGATCAACATCTCGCTGACCTCGGTGTTCAAGGCGACCCGCTCGGTGTTGCGGCACATGGTGCCGGCCGGCAAGGGCGTGATCGTGAACAACGCCTCGGTGATCGGCTGGCGCGCCCAGGCCGGGCAGGCCCACTACGCCGCCGCCAAGGCCGGCGTGATGGCCCTCACCCGCTGTGCGGCGATCGACGTCGCCGAGCACGGCATCCGGGTCAACGCGGTGGCCCCGTCCATCGTGATGCACCCCTTCCTGGCCAAGGTGACCACCGATGAACTGCTCGAACAGTTGAGCTCCCAGGAGGCCTTCGGCCGGGCGGCCGAGCCGTGGGAACTGGCCAACGTGATGGTCTTCCTGTCCAGCGATTATTCGTCCTACATGACCGGCGAGGTCGTGTCGGTCTCCAGCCAGCGCGCCTGACCCCCACCCATCGACCAGAGGAGGAACCGTGGCCAATCCCGATGCGGTAGGAACCGTCGGTACGCCGTACGAGATGGACGTCACCCGCGGCAAGATCCGCGAGTTCGCCCGGGCGACCCGCTCGGAGAACCCCGACTACCTGGAGGGCGACAACAACGTCAGCCCGCCCACCTTCCTGATGAACTACATGTTCTGGGCCTTCGGCGACTCGAACCCGTGGCCCAAGGTCGAGCTCGACCAGCAGCGCGGCCTGCACGCCGAACAGGAGTTCACCTTCCACGGTGAACCGCCGCGGGCCGGCACCACCCTGGAGGCGACCTCCCGGATCGACAACCTGTGGACCAAGCAGGGTCGCCGCGGCGGTGAGATGACCTTCGTGACGATGGTCACCGACTTCCGTGATGCCGAGGGCAACCTGGTGGCCGAAGTGAAGATGACCGGCGTGGAGACCGCGCGTCCGCCGGCCGAGGAGGAGCAGAAGTGAGCGACACCGAGAAGGTCGAGGCCAACCTGACCGTGCCCCCGGCCCCCGCAACCTGGACGGTCGGGCCGGTGACCCGCACCGACTTCGTCCAGTACCAGGGCGCCTCGGGTGACATGAACCCGATCCACCACGACGAGGAGTTCGCCAAGGCCGCGGGCTTCCCGACCCCCTTCGCGGTCGGCATGTTCCAGGCCGGGGTGGTCGGCTCGTACGCCACCGACTGGTTGGGTGCGGCCAATGTGCGCAACTACCGGATTCGTTTCCAGGCCCAGGTGTGGCCCGGCGACACCCTGACCATCGGCGGCGAGGTGGAACGCACCTACCGCACCGCCGAGGGCGAACCGCGGGTGGACGTGGCGCTGTACTGCGACCGCGTCGGCACCGACGGCGGCGAACCCAACCGGGCGGTCAGCGTCTGGGCCACCTTCGTGCTTTCCGAGGAGCAGTGATGAGCGTTACCACCGTGATCCACGACAACTGCGTGGCCGAGGTCATCATGGACAACCCGCCGGTCAACGCGCTGACCGTGCAGGGCTGGTTCGACGTCGCCGAGCAGGTGACCGCGGCCGGCAAGAACCCCGACATCTGCGCCGTGGTGTTGCGCGCCGAGGGCAAGGGCTTCAACGCCGGGGTCGACATCAAGGAACTGCAGCAGGCCGAGGACAACTCGGCGATCATCGGGGTGAACCGGGGCTGTTTCGCCGCCTTCAAGGCCGTCTACGAGTGCGAGGTGCCGGTCGTCAGCGCGGTCAACGACTTCTGCGTCGGTGGCGGCATCGGCCTGGTCGGCAACTCCGACATCATCGTCGCCTCGGAGGGGTCGGTCTTCGGCCTGCCCGAGATCGACCGCGGTGCTCTGGGTGCGGCCACCCACCTGTCCCGGATGGTGCCGGTGCACAAGATGCGGGCGATGTTCTTCCTGTGCGAGAACGCCACCGCCGAGGAGTTGCACGAGTACGGCTCGGTCTACGCGGTGGTGCCGCGCGAGGAACTGCGCGACAAGGCGATGGAGATCGCCGGACGCCTCGGCGAGAAGAACGGCACCGTGCTGCGCGCCGCCAAGGAGGCCCTCAACGGCATCGACCTGTGGGACGTGAACAAGTCCTACCGCTACGAGCAGGGCTTCACGATGGAGCTGAACCTGTCCGGTGTCGCCCATGAGGTGCGCGACACCTTCGGCAAGTAAGCCCACCGACGTCCACCCCGCCGAACGGAGTTTCACGATGGAGTTGACCGATACCCCCGCCGAACAGGCATATCGGGCCGAGGCCCGCGCCTGGCTGGAGGCGAACGTTCCCAAGGAGCCGCTGCGCGGCGGCGACACCCGGGAGGGGTTCGCCGAACACCTGGAATGGGAGAAGCTGCTGCACCGCGACAAGTGGGCGGTGGTCTCCTGGCCCGAGGCCTACGGCGGCCGGGACGCCTCCATCTGGGAGTGGATCATCTTCGAGGAGGAGTACTACCGGGCCCGGGCACCCCAGCGGGTGACCCAGAACGGCATCTTCCTGCTCGCCCCGACCATCTTCGAGTTCGGCACCCAGGAGCAGCAGGACGTCCTGCTGCCGCGGATGTCGGCGGCCGAGGATCTGTGGGGTCAGGGCTGGTCGGAGCCGGGCTCCGGCTCGGACCTGGCGTCCCTGCGCAGCCGGGCGACCCGGGACGACGAGCGCGGCGGCTGGGTGTTGAACGGGCAGAAGACCTGGACCACCCGCGGCGCCTTCTGCACCCACGTCTTCGGGCTCTTCCGCACCAACCCCGAACTCGCCCGGCACAAGGGGTTGAGCTACTTCCTGGTGCCGCTGGACACCCCCGGGGTGACGGTGCGCGGGTTCGAGCGGCTGGACGGGGACGAGGGCTTCGCCGAGGTGTTCTTCGAGGACGCCTTCATCTCCGACGACATCGCCCCCTACGGTCTGCTGGGTGAGGTCGACAAGGGCTGGTCGATCGCGATGGCCACCACCGGTTCCGAGCGCGGCCTGACCCTGCGCTCCCCCGGCCGATTCCGGGCCGCGGCGGAGAATCTGGTCAACCTGGCCAAGGACA
>JAAYAO010000088.1 GCA_012719335.1 Propionibacterium sp.
CCCACCTTCAACGACGCCGACGCCGCCGAGGTGCACCATCGGCAGTACTTCGAGGTGTTCGGGCACCGCGCGATCTACGCCGACGGCTGGTGGGCCTCGGCGCACCACGGTGGGGTGCCGTGGGCGATCGGGGTCGGGCAGGACACTCCGGACTTCGCCGACGACGTGTGGGAGCTCTACCACCTCGACACCGACTTCAGCCAGGCCCACGACCTGGCCGCCGAACACCCCGAGAAGCTGGCCGAACTGACCGACCTGTTCCGCGCCGAGGCCGAACGGGTCGGGATCTGGCCGATGCACGACACCCGCGACCACCGCGGCCAACCACCACGCCCGCCGCTGAGCGAGGGACGCACCTCCTTCCGGTTCCACCCCGGCGCGGTCGGGTTCCCCGAGAACCAGGCCCCGAAACTGGTCGGCCGCTCCTGGCACCTGCAGGCCCGGGTCGAGGTGCGCGCCGGCCGCACCCGGGGCGTGATCATGACCATGGGCGGTCGTCCGGCCGGTCTGGCCCTGTGGCTGGACGAGGGCGCGGTGCCGGTGTTCGACCACCACACCTTCGAATACGGACGACTGATCCTGCGCGGCGAACCGCTCGCCGACGGGGAGCGGGTGATCGAACTGGTCTGCCACTACCGGGGCCCCGGCTGGGCGAAACCGGCCGACTTCACCCTGATCGTGGACGGTGAGGTGGTGGCCGAGGGGTCGGTGCAGCTCACCCCGCCGGTGTTCTTCTCGATCGACGAGACCTTCGACGTGGGCGCCACCCACGGGTCCCCGGTCGGCGACTACCCGGCTCATTACCCTTTCGTCGACGGTTCCCTACGCTGGGTGGACATCGAAATCGACGGCGGTTGAGGGAGCGACGATGGTTGGCGCGGGAGCGTGCTGCACGCCGGGACGGGAAGCGGGTGCCGCGGTGCGGGCGACCGCCGCCCCGGCCGCCGGGCCGGTGGACACCTCCGGCATGGTGCGGCTGGCCGGCACTTTCCGGATGGGCACCGACGACCGAGTCGGGTTCCCCTCCGACGGTGAGGGGCCGATTCGGCAGGTGAGCCTGTCCCCGTTCTGGATCGACACCCGCGCGGTCAGCAACGACCAGTTCGCCGCCTTCGTCGAGGCCACCGGCTACCGCACCGAGGCCGAGGAGTTCGGCTGGTCGTATGTTTTCGCCGGCTTCCTGCCGCCCGAACTGCGCGGCCCGGACGCGCCCCGTCCCCAGGGTGCCCCCTGGTGGATCGGGCAGGCCGACGCGATCTGGTCGCACCCCGAGGGGCCCGGCAGTGACCTGGCCGGTCGCGGCGACCACCCGGTGGTGCACATCTCCTGGCACGACGCATCCGCCTACGCCGCCTGGGCCGGTAAACGCCTGCCCACCGAGGCCGAATGGGAGTTCGCCGCCCGCGGCGGGCTCGACCAGGCTCGCTACCCGTGGGGTGACGAACTGACCCCCGACGGGCAGCATCGGTGCAATATCTGGCAGGGCCGGTTCCCGGTCAGCAATACCGTCGCCGACGGTCACCTCGGCACCGCCCCGGTGAACGCCTACGAGCCCAACGGGTATGGCCTGTACAACGTCGCCGGCAACATCTGGGAATGGGTCGCCGACTGGTGGGGCACCGATCATCCGATCGGCCCGCTCACCGACCCGACCGGCCCGCCCGAGGGCACCGCCAAGGTGATGCGCGGCGGCTCCTACATGTGCCACGACTCCTACTGCAACCGGTACCGGGTCGCCGCCCGCACCCAGAACACCCCCGACGCCGGCACCGGACACCTCGGCTTCCGCCTCGCCGCCGACGCCTGACCCGGCACGGGGGATACGCGGACCCCTTCTCGTTACTCCGGTTGAGCAGAGCGCGTAACCGTTCCCCTTTTGCGCCGGTTGAGCAGGGCGCGAAGCGCCCGTGTCGAAACCAGCGTGCACTGCGCCGGGACTCCCGCACCGGCCGAACCGAGCAGGGAATCCACCGAGAATCCACTTCGGCAAACCCCCGGTGACTGAAAACGCAAGCATGGGCCGAGCGGCGACCAATATGGCTTCGAGTCCCGTCATTCTTGCGGGTTCAGTCACGGTGCTGCCGCGGGCAGCCTCTTCGAGGTGGAATGGCCTCGAATCCACGCCCGCCCACCGTCCGCGGGTTCTATCGACCCACCGGGTGGGCGGGATAGTCTGGACGACATGCGTGTTGGAGTATTTGGGGCAACCGGCCAGGTCGGCAACGTGATGCGTGAGCTGCTCGACCAACGGAACTTCCCCGCAGACGAGATCCGGTTCTTCTCCTCGGCCCGTTCGGCCGGTAAGAAGCTGCCGTGGCGCGACACCGAGGTGACCGTCGAGGACACCGCGACCGCCGACTTCTCCGGGCTCGATCTGGCGATGTTCTCCGCCGGTGGGGCGATGTCGAAGCAGTACGCCCCGAAGGTCGCCGAAGCCGGTGCCGTGGTGATCGACAACTCCTCGGCCTGGCGGCTCGACCCCGACGTCCCGCTGGTGGTGTCCGAGGTCAACCCCGACGACACGATCAACCCGCCCAAGGGCATCATCGCCAACCCGAACTGCACCACGATGGCGGCGATGCCGGTGCTCAAGCCGTTGCACGACGCCGCCTCGCTGCGTCGGCTGATCGTGGCCACCTACCAGGCCACCTCCGGTTCCGGCCTGGCCGGGGTGGACACCCTCGCCGACCAGACCGCCTCGGTCGCCGACCCCAAGCAGTTGACCTTCGACGGGTCGACCAACGGCATCACCGAGTTCGGCCCCTACCGGGCGCCGATCGCCTTCAACGTCGTCCCGATCGCCGGGTCGATCGTCGAGGACGGGTCGGAGGAGACCGACGAGGAACAGAAGCTGCGCAACGAGTCGCGCAAGATCCTGCACATCCCCGACCTGCTGGTGTCGGGCACCTGCGTGCGGGTGCCGGTGTTCACCGGCCACTCGCTGGCGGTGCACGCCGAGTTCGCCGACCCGATCAGCCCCGAACAGGCCCGGGATCTGCTGGCCTCGGCGCCCGGGGTCGAGTTGGCCGATGTGCCGAACCCGCTGCACGCGGCCGGCCGGGACGCCTCCTATGTCGGCCGGATCCGTCGCGACCAGTCCGCCCCCGAGGGGCACGGCCTGGTGCTGTTCCTGTCCAACGACAACCTGCGCAAGGGCGCGGCGCTGAACGCGATTCAGATCGCCGAACTCGTCGCGGGCCGGAGCTGACCATGACCACGCCGGCCGAACCCAAGATCGCCATCCTCGGTGCGGGGGTGATGGGGGAGACCCTGCTCGCCGCCCTGCTTCGCGACGGGTGGCAACGCTCGCAGGTGACGATCTGCGAACGCCGCACCGATCGGCTGGACGAACTGGTCGACCTGTACCACGTCACCGCCACCACCTCGGCGACCGATGCGGTGCGGGACGCCACCGTGGTGGCGTTGGTGGTCAAACCCGCCGATGCGGTGGACGTGCTGGCCGAGGTCGCCCCGCACCTGGGCCCGGACACCCTGGTGGTGTCGCTGGTGGCCGGGGTCGGCACGGCCCGCTACGAGGCGGCGATCAGCGAGGCCGGTGGACCATCCGATGTGCCGGTGATTCGGGTGATGCCGAACACCCCGGCGGTGATCGGGGCCGGTGTCGCGGCGATCTCGAAGGGCGCCCACGCCGACGACGAACACCTCACCCAGGTCGCGGCCCTGTTGTCGGGCATGGGTGAGGTCGTCACCGTCGACGAGAAGGATCAGGACGCGGTGACCGCCCTGTCGGGGTCGGGCCCGGCCTACGTGTTCGCGTTCATCGACGCGATGGTCGAGGGCGGGGTGCTGATGGGGTTGACCCGGGAGGTCGCGACCACCCTGGCGGTGCAAACCGTGTTGGGGTCGGCGACCCTGGTGCGCGACACCGGTGACCACCCGGTGTTGTTGCGCGAACGGGTCACCTCCCCGGGTGGCACCACCGCCGCCGGGCTGCACGTGCTCGACGCGCACGCGATGCGGGCGGCGATCACCGAAGCGATGCTGGCCGCCCGGGACCGCAGCCGGGAGTTGTCGGGAGACTGAGGGTGCGGGCGCGGGCCCGCACGGGAAGAGGGTAACGACAATGGTGTCGAGCCGGTTGATGTACAGCCCCGTGCTGACCGAGTACTCCTTCGGGCCCGATCACCCGATGGGGCCGAACCGGGTGCTGCGTTCCTACGAACTGGCCGAGTCCCTCGGGGTGCTCGACCGGATGCTGTTGACCCGACCCGCACCACCGGACGACGACCTGTTGCGGCTGGTGCACAGCGACGACTACATCGCCGCGGTGCAATCGGGCACCCCGCAGGCACTGTTCGGTGTCGGCACCGCCGACAACCCGTTGTTCCCCCGAATGCACGAGATCGCGTCCCAAGTGTCGATCGCCACGGTGGAGGCGATGCAGTCGGTGGCCTCCGGTGATGTCGACCGGGCGGTGAACATTTCCGGCGGGCTGCATCACGCGATGCCGTCGGGGGCGTCGGGGTTCTGCGTCTACAACGATGCCGCGATCGCGATCCGCAAGGTGCAGGCCGACCATCCCGGAATCCGGATCGCCTACCTCGACATCGACGCGCACCACGGCGACGGGGTGCAGGAGGTGTTCTGGAACGACCCGAGCGTGTTGACCATCAGCCTGCACGAGACTCCGCTGCACCTGTTTCCGGGCACCGGTTTTGCCCACGAGGTGGGTGGCCGCAACGCGATGGGGACGGCGGTGAACGTGGCACTGCCGGCCACCACCGGCGACGCCGATTGGTTGCGGGCCTTCGACGCGATCGTCCCGCACGTCCTGGAGGCCTTCGGGCCGGATCTGTTGGTCACCCAGCACGGCGCCGACGCACACCGCCGCGACCCGCTGACCGACCTGCAACTGACCCTGGACGGGATGGCCCTGTCGTACCGCTGGATCGCCGACCTGGCCGAGAAGTACGCCGGCGGCAAGTGGGTGGCCCTGGGTGGTGGCGGGTATGCGATGCCGGACGTGGTGCCGCGGGCCTGGGCACACCTGATCGCCACCGTCGCCGGCACCCCGCTAGACCCGACCACCCCGATCCCGGACGTGTGGCGCGAGCCCCTCGGCGAGGCCGCCCCCGAAACGATGGGGGAGGGTCAGGTACCGGTCTTCACCTCCTTCGACGAAGGTTTCGACCCCGCCAGCCGCCTCGACCAAGCCATCCGCGCCACCCGGCGAGCCGTCTTCCCCGAACTCGGGCTCGACCCCACCACGATGTGAGGTCTGTTCGGGCGTCGGTTGAGCTCGTCGAAACGAGCCCGCCTTCCGCACTCGGGCCCATCGCGGAACCACCGGAATCCGGCGTGTCTACCGGATTCATCGCCCGACCCTCGATACTGTCCACTTTTTCCTACCCAGCTTTCACAGCAGGCACCTGAACCACTAGGCTTTCGCCCAAGTGCGGGCGTGCGCCGGAGGGGAAGCCGGCGACGCACCGCATC
>JAAYAO010000089.1 GCA_012719335.1 Propionibacterium sp.
ACCGTCATGGTCACCGGCACCTGGACCAGCGGGGTGCTGGGGTCGTCGCTGGTGACGCACAGCTGGGCCTCGTAGTCGCCCGGCTCCACGCCGGTCGCGTCCAAGGTCACCGTGACGGTGCTGGTCTCACCGGCAGCGGTGGTGCCGCTGGCCGGGTCGACCGACAGCCACGAGATGTCCGTCGGCACCTCGCACGCCGGGGGCGGCGGCGGGGGACCGTCGTCCGCAGCCTCGTAGCTGACCGTGTCGATCCCGATGTAGTCGGAGTTGATCCCGACCGGGCCACCGTTCGGCACGTGGTACCGGAACGCCAGGCGACCGGTCGTCGACTCCTCGAGACCCTCGATCTCGACCGTGTACTCGGTCCAGACGGCCGGGTAGTCCGACCCGAGGTTCTCGTTGATCACGAGCAGGCGCTCGGTGAAGTCACCCACACCGTCGAACCCGGTGCCGGCGTCCGTGCTGGCGCCGTTGGTCGACAGCCGCACCTCGAGCCGGTCGGCCCACTCGCTACCGGTCCCGCGGGTCCAGAAGTTGAACTCCGAACCGTTGACCAGCTCCAGCTCCGGGGTCATCAACCAGGTGCTGATGTGCCCCGGGGAAGTGCCGGCCGCGTTGAAGTTCGAGCCGACGTACGCGTCCGCCGCTCCCTGGTGGGAGGAGAAGACGTCCGGGTTGCCCTGGAACCAGTTCACCAGACCCACGGGCTCGCTGTTGTTGACCATCGCCCAGCCGGCGGCGGGCAGGCCCTCGACATCCTCGAAGCCCTCGGACAGGGTGCCGGTGGCCGCCGGGTCGGCGGTCGGCAGCACCTGCTGCGGAGCCTGGTCCTGGACCTCGAGACCGGAGGCGCGGTCCGCACCCTGCGGCAGCGACACCGTCGCACCACCGGTCGCGTCGGCCTCGGCCTCGGCCTCGTCGATCGTCCAGCTCAGCTCAGCAGTGCCGGTGTTGGAGATGGTGAGGTCGTGCTCGGTGACCTCGTCCTCCTCCTGGGTCGAGTCGACCGACTCCGGGTCCACCTCGATGGCCGGCACCCCGGGCAGCTCGCCGGTGACGGTCATGGTGACCGGCACGTCGATGGCGCTCTGCGGGGTGTTGCTCAGGACGCGGATCTCGGCCTCGTAGGTGCCGATGTCCAGACCGGTGGAGTCGGTGGCGACCGTCACGTCGACGGAGTCACCGGCCTCCACGACGAAGGACTGCGGGTCGAGCTCGATCCACTCCACGTCGGAGAACGTGGCGCAGTCGTCCCAGCCAGGCAGCTGCTCGGCGTTGGCGACCGGGGTGAAGCCACCCGTCGAGCCACCGACCTTGCCGATGCCGCAGGAGATGTCCCCGCGGTAGACCGGCGTCTGGGCCGGGGCCAGCGTCGTCCACGCAGCACCGTCGAAGGCGTACGTGGCGTTGCTGACCGCACCGGCACCCGCACCCTGGACACCGCCCTGGACCACAAGCTGGCCGTTGGCCGTCGCAGCACCGGCAGCCCAGTGCGGCGTCGGCGCGGCCGGGGCCGAGGCCCATGAGTCCGTGCCGGGGTCGTAGGTGTAGGTGGAGGCGATGCCACCGGAGCCCGGGTTACCACCCGTGCAGACCAGCTGGCCGTCGACCGCACCGCACACGTTGAACGCGGCAGCGGTCGGGTAGTTGGCCAGGGTCTCCCAGCTGTCGTTCGCGACGTCGTAGGCCATCGCGTTGTTGCTCATCGGGGAGCAGTCGCTGGTGGTGCAACCACCCACGACATACATGATCCCGTCGATGACCGCAGTCCCGGAGGCCGAGACCGAGGTCGGGGCGGACGTCACCTGGGTCCAGGTGTCGGCACCAGCGTCGTAGACGTAGGTGTTGCCGGTGGTGGCGCTCGCCACCCAGCCACCGCTCACGACGATCTGGTCACCGACAGCCTCGGCGTTGACCGCCGATGCCGCCTGCGGCAGCGACGCGGCTGCCTCCCAGCTGCCCGCCTCGTAGCGGTACACGTTCGCGAAGGCGGCAGTACCGGTCGTCCCACCCAGGGAGTAGTAGGTGCCGTCGAGGTTGACCATGCGGTTGTCCATGGCCACCTGCGGGTAGTTCGGCAGCGACTCCCAGGTGTCGCTCGGCGCGAAGCCGTCCTGGGCGTAGGTGCCCACCGCGGTCTCGTCGCCCGCGAAGGCGGCCAAGCTGGTCGGCACGTCCAGGGTCACCGGCTCGGTGTCGACACCGACGCCGGTCGGCGCGACGAAACCGCCGTCCCGCATGACCAGCTCGACCTCAGCCGCACCCGTGCCGTCGTTGGTGACGGTCAGGGTGTGCTCCACGACCTCGTCCTGGTCCTGCGTGGACTCGATCTGCGTGGGCTCCACGGAGATCATGCCCGAGCCGAGGGTGAAGTCGGCGCGGACGGCGTCACCGTCCACGACGGTCACCGACTGGCTCTGGGTCTCGTAGTTGTTCGCCGAGGCCTCGAAGGTGTTCTCCCCCATGGTGTCGGAGAAGATCCAGTAGAACCCGTCGTCCAGGTTGTCGTCGGCCGGGGTCGCGGTGGTGACCGCAGACTCCTCCGGCGCGTCGAGGTTGGTCACCGTGGCACCCAGGATGCCCTCGTCGGTGTTGTCGTAGACGTTGCCGACGACGTAACC
>JAAYAO010000090.1 GCA_012719335.1 Propionibacterium sp.
ACGTCCACGAAGGTCAACACCGGAATATTGAAGCAGTCACAGGTACGGACGAAGCGGGCCGCCTTCTCGGAGGCGTCGATGTCCAGGGTGCCGGCGAAGGACGTCGGCTGGTTGGCCACGATGCCCACCGAACGCCCCTCGATGCGGCCGAAGCCACACACGATGTTCGGCGCGAAGAGCTCGTGCACCTCGAGGAACTCGCCGTCGTCGAGCACGTGCTCCAGCACGAACTTCATGTCGTAGGGCTGGTTCGGCGAGTCGGGGATGACCGTGTCGAGTTCCCGGTCGTAATCGGTGATGGTGAGATCGACCTCACCATCGTCGAAGACCGGCGGATCCTCGAGGTTGTTCTGCGGCAGGAAGCTCAGCAGCTCACGCACGTAGCCGATCGCGTCCTCCTCGTCGGAGGCCAGGTAGTGCGAGTTGCCCGACTTGGTGTTGTGGGTACGGCCACCACCGAGCTCCTCCATCGACACGTCCTCACCGGTGACGGTCTTGATCACGTCCGGGCCGGTGATGAACATCTGCGAGGTCTGGTCGACCATGATGATGAAGTCGGTCAGCGCGGGGGAGTACACGTGCCCACCGGCCGCGGCACCCATGATCAGCGAGATCCGCGGGATCACACCGGAGGCGAGGGTGTTGCGGCGGAAGATCTCGCCGTACAGACCCAGCGACACCACACCCTCCTGGATGCGGGCGCCACCACCTTCGTTGATACCGATCAGCGGGCAGCCGGTCTTGATCGCGAAGTCGATGATCTTGACGATCTTCTCGCCGTAGACCTGACCCAGCGCTCCACCGAAGATGGTCACGTCCTGGCTGAACACACAGACCGGACGGCCGTCGATCGCGCCGACGCCGATGATCACGCCATCGCCGTAAGGACGCTTCGCCTCCATCCCGAAAGCAGTGGAACGGTGCCGGCTGAACTCGTCCAACTCGGCGAAAGTACCCTCGTCGAGCAGGGCCTCGACCCGCTCACGAGCCGTCAGCTTGCCCCGGGCATGCTGCTTTTCGACTGCTGCCTTCGAGCCGGCATGGATGGCCTCGTCGATGCGGCGATCCAGGTCGGCAATCTTCCCCGCCGTGGTACGGATGTCGATGTCCATAGGCGCACACTATCCCCCGCCGCGTTCGCGCCGACGTCGGGTCTAAGGTTCGGGCATGCCCCAGCGAGCTCCGATTCATCGTGACGAACTGCGTCGGCTGGCCTCGGCGCACGGCTGGCGGCCGGAGTCGATCGAGGTGGTCGCCGAGACCGGATCCACCAATGCCGACCTGAGCGATGCCGCCCGGCACGGCGCCGCGGCGTGGACGGTGCTGATCGCGACCCACCAGACCGCCGGACGCGGCCGGTTCCGACGCTCCTGGGCCAGCCCGGCCGGCTCCTCGGCGGCGATCTCGGTGCTGTTGCGTCCCGACCGGCCGATGGACGCCTGGCCCTGGCTGTCGTTGCTGACCGGGGTGGCGCTGGCCGAGGCCTTCGTCGCGGCCGGGGTGGTGGCAACGGTCAAATGGCCCAACGACGTGCTGGCCCCCGGCGGCAAACTGTGCGGGATCCTCGCCGAACGGGTCGAAACCCCCGACGGCCCGGCCGTGGTGGTGGGTTTCGGCATCAACCTGGCGATGACCGCCGACGAGCTGCCGGTGCCCACCGCTTCGTCCCTGCTGCTGGAGGGCATCAGCCCCGACCCGACCGCCCTGGTGGCCGACGTGTTGGGCCGCTGGCGCGAACTCGCCGTGGCCTGGCAGGCCGGTGACGACGAGGCGTTGCGTCGTCGCTACCGGGAGATCTCGGGCACCATCGGCCGCCGAATCCGGGTCCTGCTGGACGAAACCGGTGATCGGGTGGTGCAGGGCACCGCGGTCGGCGTGGACGCCACCGGCCGGTTGCTGGTCGAGGTGGACGGCGACGTCCGGGCCTTCGCCGCCGGCGATGTGGTGCACCTGCGCTGATCGCCGCGCAGGTGCGGATGGGTGTCGAATCGTTTTCGCCCTGAGCGGGACCGGCCCTTGGTGGAAAAGGTTCTCTGGCATAGCGTCGCCGTCACTGTAGAGACGTGCGATCGAGGGGGATCACATGAAGCTCCGAAAGTTCCGAGGGGTGGTGGCCGCCGGTGCGGCCCTGCTGATGTTCGCCGCCTGTGCCGACGGCGGCGGTGACCCGGGTGGGGACGGTGGCGGCGGCAACGGTACCGATGGCGGCGGCGACCAGCAGATCGTCGAAGGCATCATCAATCGCAACGAGAACCCCGGTGACCCGGTCGCCGGCGGCACGCTCACCTTCGCCCCCTACACCGAACCGCGGCTGCTCGACCCGGCGATGACCCAGGCCACCGGTTCGACCGGCGGCACCGAAATGCTCGCGGTCTACGACACCCTGCTGCGCTACGACTGGGAAACCCGGGAACTCGTCCCGCAGTTGGCCGAGGGCTTCGAGGTCAACGACGAGAGCACCGAGTTCACCCTGCAACTGCGCGAGGGGGTGACCTTCAGTGACGGTGAGGTGCTGGACGCCGCCGCGGTCAAGGCGAGCATGGACCGGTACGCCGCCAGTGAGCGCGCCCCCGACGGACGACTGTGGAATGCCAACGTCGCCTCGGTCGAGGCCACCGACGAGCGCACCGTGGTGATCACCCTGAACGAGCCGTACCCGACCTTCGGCAACCTGTTGGCC
>JAAYAO010000091.1 GCA_012719335.1 Propionibacterium sp.
AGACGATCATCCCCTGGCAGGACTGGTAGGCACACCGAGCCCGGACGGCGAGGCGGCGGGCCTGGTTTCGACAGGCTCAACCGACGGCCCACCACAGGCTCAACCGACGGCCCAGCACAAGCTCAACAGGCGGGGCCGCATCGGGGTCACCGACGGCCCGTAGCGGGGCCAACCGACGGGCCACCCGAACGCAAACCGGTGGCCCGCGGCGGTCCCGGGAGGTCAGGAGGCCTGGCCGCCGTCCACCACGAACTCGTGGCCGGTGCAGTAGGAGCTCGCATCGCTGGCCAGGAAGGCGACCATGTTCGAGACCTCGACGGGCCGGCCGACTCGGCGGATCGGGTTCTTCAGAACCCAGCCGCCGCCCTGGCGGGCTTCCTCGCTGATCATCGGGGTGTCGATGCCGCCGGGGCAGATCGCGTTCACCCGGATGCCGCGCGGGCCGAGCTGGTGGGCCAGGGAGCGGGTCGCCCCCAGGATTCCGAACTTCGAGGTGCTGTAGGCCACTGCCCCGGCATGGCCCTTCAGGCCGGCCAGGGACGACAGGTTGATCACCGAGGAGC
The DNA here is from genome assembly GCA_012719335.1 of Propionibacterium sp. GTDB lineage: Bacteria > Actinomycetota > Actinomycetes > Propionibacteriales > Propionibacteriaceae > JAAYAO01. The sequence continues at coordinate 564 of JAAYAO010000091.1, forward strand.
CCTCACCCAACAGCGCCAGGGCGCTCTGGATGCCGAGGATCGGCCCGATCAGGTTGATGTCCAGGGTGCGGCGCAGGTCGTCCTCGGTCATCGTGTCGATCTCGTCGAGCTGGTAGATCGCGGCGTTGTTGACCAGCACGTCCAGACGTCCGAAGCGTTCCTTGATGCCGTCCATCACCCGAGCCCAGGCGGAGCCGTCGGTGACGTTCAGCTCGGTGTTCCAGGCGGCGGGCCCTTCGGGGGCGAAGACGTCGGTGGCGATCACCGTCGCGCCGAGACCGGTGAGCAGCTCGACGTGGCTGCGGCCCATGCCGCCGCTGGCGCCGGTGACCAGGATGATCTTGTCGGTCAGGTCCACGAGTGGTTCGGTCATTACTGTTCTCCTACGGCTTCTCGACGAGTTCGACCCGGATGCGATCCGGGTCCATGACATAGACGACGCGGCAGTCGGCGACGGTGCCCCGACGCGCGGTGATCGGGTCGGACAGCGCGGTGACACCCTCGCCGCGGAGCCGTTCGAGTTCGGCATCCAGGTCGGGCACCTCGATCGCCACGTGCACCGCACCCACCGACCCGTTGTCCGGATCGAGCACCACGTCGGAGCCACCGACGTACTGCAACAGCTCCACCACGGCATGCCCCTCGGGCGGGTGGACGAAGGCCTGGCGGACGGTGACGCCGGGGTACCCGGTGACCGCGTCGACGGCCGGGCCGGAGTTCTCGTAGGGGCCCTCGACCCGGCCCCGGGTGAGGGCGGCATAGAAGTCGATGGACCGTTCCAGATCGGACACGGTCAGGCCGGCGTGGTTGATCATTGCTTCTCCTGATAGGCGTTCGCGAGGGTGATCTCGCGATGGATGTCCTGCAGCTCGTTGCGGCTGAGCTCCAACCTGGTCGCCGCGACGTTGTCCCGAATCGATTCGGGACGGCTGGCGCCCGGGATCGGAATCAGCACCGGGGAGAGGGCCAACAGCCATGCCAACACCACCCGGTGTCGACTCACCCCGTGGCGTTCGGCGGCGGTGTTCAGGGCATCGAGGTGGGTGCCGGCCGACTTGGCCATCAACCGACCGCCGAAGGGGCTGTAGGCCAGGAAGGCCAGTCCCAACTTGGCCGCATGTGCCAACACCCCGATGGTGCCCGGGTCGGCCAGGTCGGGCGCGATCGGGTTCTGCACCGCGACCAGCCGGTCACCCAGAATGTGATGTGCCAGGCTGAGTTGGTCGTAGCTGACATTCGACACCCCGATCCGGCGCACCAACCCCTCGCTGTGCAGGGCGGCCATTCCGCCGAGCGACTCGGCGAAGGGCACCGAGGGGTCGGGGCGGTGCAACTGGTAGAACGGCAACTCGTCGAGACCGAGGCGTTGCATGGACGCGATCGCGGCCTTGCGCAGATGCTCGGGACGCCCGTCCAGCCACCAGGTGTCGGGCGGCCCGAACCGCAGATGGCCGCCCTTGGTGCCCACCAACACGTCCTCGGTGGAGCCGGGGTAACTGGCCAGGCAATCGGCGAGCACCCCTTCGTTGACGCCCGGACGCCCGGGTGGGCCGTAGGTGTCGGCGGTGTCGAAGTAGCGCACCCCGGCGTCCAGCGCGGCGTGGATGGTGCGTTCGGCGCCGGCGCGGGTCCAGCCATCGACCTGGGTGATGGTCATTGCCCCCAGGCCGATGGCGCCCACTTCGACATCACCGATGCGCCGATGGGTGTCGACGGTCATTTACCGACCGCCGTCCACCCGCCGTCCACCGGGATGCACACCCCGGTGACGAAGGTGTCTTCCAGCAGCAACTGGTTGATCACCGTCGCCATCTCGGCGGGTTCGGCCAACCGGCCGAGCGGGTTGCGTTGCAGGATCGGCCCCAGGTCGTACCCGTTGTCGATCATCGACTGCACCATCGGCGTGCGGGTGTGGCCCGGTGCCACCGCATTCACCCGGATCCGCGGAGCCCACTCGATGGCCAGGTTGCGCAGCAACTGTTGGACGGCCGCCTTCGCGGGTCCGTAATCGGCTTGGTTCACCCAACCACCGTAAGCGGTGGTGGACGAAACGCCGACGATCGACCCGGTCGCCTCATCGGGCAACTGCTCGGCGAAACACCGGGCGGCCACCAGCGTGCCGATCAGGTGGACGTCCAGCAGTCGCCGGGCGCCGTCGAGATCCAGCTCCAGGGTCGGCACGAACTGACCCCGGATGCCGTGGCAGGCGACCAGCCCGTCGGCGATGCCCCACTTCTCCACACCGGCGGAGAAGGCGGCCCGCATGGCCGCTTCGTCGGTGACATCGGCGATGGCGTGCAGCACCTGCGCTTCGGCCGGCCCCTCGGCCAGGTCGATGCCGGTGACCGCACACCCTCGGGCGAGCAGGTCGTCCACCACCGCCCGGCCGATGCCGCTGGCCGATCCGGTGACCACGACATGGGTCATCGGGTCACCACTTGCTCGCGAAATCGGTGATCGCGTCGCAGACCCGCTGCACGTCCTGATCGCTCAGGCCGTGGCTCATGCCCAGCGACATGCCGTTGGCGAAGACGTTGTCGGCCTCGGGCATGCCACCCTCGGGCTGGCGCCACTCGACGCCGTCCAGGAAGGGGTGCCGGGCGGCGTTGCCGGTCCAGATCGTGCGGGTGTCGATACCGGCGGCCTCGATCGCCTCCTGCAGGTCGGCCCGCTTGAACGGGGCGTCCTCACGAACCACGACCGGGTAGCACAGCAGCGCGGTGTGCAGCCCGTCCAACAGCTTCGGGGTGCGGAAGAACTGCGGGAAGGCCGCGTAGGCGGCGGTGTAGGCGTCGTAGGTCTTCTGCCG